>NZ_WVTE01000245.1:0-38835 GCF_009939605.1 Rhodococcus sp. YH1
AGCAGCGCCAGCGGCACGGTCAGTGCCGCGGCCGCGACCGCCGCCGTGACCATCCCCACCACGAGTGCCGGCCGGTGGTCTGCCCGCGGCGGTGCGCATCGACCGGGGCAAGGACTTTTTGTCCCGCACCGTCGCCGACGCGCTGGGGGCGTTCGCGGTGCGGGTGGACGAGCTGCCCGCCTACGGTGCGCACCTGAAGGGCACGGTGGAGACGATCAACGGTGCGGCCGAGAAGATGCTGTTCGCGGGCCTGCCGCGCTACACGCATCGGCAGAGGCACGTCGGCGGCGGCCCGGTCGATCCCGACCAGCCGCCGCTGTCGTTCGAGGCGTTCACCGCCGAGGTGCTGGGCTGGGTGCGGTGGTGGAACACCGAGCACACGATCACCGAACTGGGGGAGCGGACGCCGATGCAGTCCTGGGACGAGGATCCGACCCCGATCCACGACGCCGACGAGACCCGGTTGTGGATGTTCACCCTCGAAGACGATCGCCGCCGTCGCACGATCACCACCAAGGGGGTCGCGTTCGGCCGCGGCCGCCACTACGTCGCCGACTGGATGGTCGGACTGGTCGGGGCCGGGGTGCGGATCCGGTACATGCCGCACCACACCGGCGAGATCGAGGTGTTCGACGCCGGCACCGGGGCGCATCTGGGCACCGCGATACTCGCCGATGCCGCCTCCGCCGAGGACCGTGCCCGGGTGTTGCAGGCCCGCGCCGGCAAGGCGCGCCGATTGCGGTCGGATCTGGCCGCGGCCGAACGGGAGCGGCGGGTCCGGTATGCGGCGTCGACGGTGCCGGAACCGGCGCAGCGACTCGATGCGATGACCACGGCCGAGGTCGCTGCGGTCCTGGCCGCCGAACGCGACGCCGACCTGGCGCGGTGGGCGCGCCCGGATCTGATTCCCTTCGGCCCGCCGCCGGCGACCTGGCGGCTGCCGGTCGACCCGAATAAGCAGGCAAAACCCGACCGAGACGAGGACCGCCGGTGACGAGGACACCCCGCAACCCTCTGTCGTCGAAAAGAGAAGCACCGTGCAGGTCGCCCGGACACGGGTGTTCAGTTCTCCGGTGTCGATTCGACGTCCGTGCACTCGACGGTGCCTGCCCGCGTCAGTGCCGGCTGCTGGTCCGCTTCGCCGTGCCGGAAGAACGTCGGCGCGCCGAGGGTGGCACGCAGGGTGTACCGAGCGGCCACGACCGGGGTGAGGTCGCCGCCGAACTCGGCTACGACGAGACCGTCGCCCGAGCCATGGCCGACCGGTACCTCGACGACACCGAGTCCCGGGCCCAGAAGAACCAATTCTCACTGTTCGATCTCTGATCGGCCGGCCTCACCTCACACTCGAGGAGAGCAGCGCCGTCCCGGCGCGGCTCGGGCACGGCGGTGTGCTGGTGCAGCGCCCGGGTGGTGGGTTCGTCACCCGGGCCGGGATCGTTGTCGCAGCCGAGGTCCGCACCATCGACGGTGGGTACGATGCGGGGCACCGTTCGACGCGGGGCGAACTCGGCGAGCCTGCCGGCACCACACCCCCAGCCTGCAGGCGCCCCATCGCCGCCACCTCCTGGTCGTGACCTGGTGGTAGCCACCCGCCGCGCCCTCTGCGATACTTGTATCGCAGGAGGTGGTTTCCGTGGCAATCTCGATCAGACTCACGCCGGAGGACGAGGCCAGGCTCGACGCACTGGCGCGACGAACCGGACGATCGAAAACGTTCTACATCCGCGAGGCGATCCATGCGCACCTCGGCGAACTGGAAGAGCAGTTCTGGGCGGACTCTGTGGTCCACGAGTGGGAGAACACCGGTCAGCAGAGCCGGCCGGCCCAGGAACTGTGGGATGAGCTGGGCGTGTGACCCGGTGGCACCTGCGAACCTCGCCGCAGTTCGACAAGGCCGCCCGCCGTATCGACCGCACAGCATTGCGGCGGATCAGGGCATACCTCGACGAGGTCTGCGAGCTGGACGACCCCCGTCAGCGGGGCAAAGCGTTGACGGCGAACCACGCGGGGTACTGGCGCTACCGGATCGGTGACTGGCGCGTCATCGCCGAGATCCGCGAGGACGAACTGGTGATCGTCGCGATCGGGCTCGGGCATCGCTCCGAGATCTACCGGGAGCGGTAGAGACCACTGCATTCCGATGCGGTCTCGCCGACTTCGACCCGACGCGAGGTGGGTTCGACTTACTGGCCCGGCGCCGGCGGCGTGGACGCGGCCCGGAGCTGCTCGAGCGTGAGCACCGCCGCGGTGTCCCGGACCACACCGAGACGGGCCCGTGCCACCGCCAGCGCCGTCAAGGCGGTCGACATTCCCAGCGCCCAGGGCGCGGACTCGACCGGTGTAAAGCCCGCACGATCGGAAATGGTCGGACAGCCGGCCGATGGCACCGTCGAGCACGGCGATCTGCACGGAATCCGAATTCGAGTCCGGTCCGGGGTCGGTGACACGCACCGGGTAGGGCCACAGCAACACGAGGCCGGTGGGCAGCATCCGAGGAATCGTCTCTGCCACCAGCCACGCCCCCAGGTCGTGGCCCTGCAGCGGTTCGGTGACGAACGTGAGGTTCGGGATCAGGACCACCTCGGTGGCGATGGCCGGGGTTTCGTACTGGTTCTCGACCTGCCCGGTGAGGCGATTGCCGTCGAACAACCCGGCCGGCATCTCGTGGTCGCCGTCGACGTGGTCCGGGCACAGGGCGATCGGGTCCTCGGTTCCGAGCCGGAGCAGCGGGAAGTCGAGGGAGCCGACGAGCCGCTCTCGGCCAGGTCTCGCGGTGCACATACCCCCATCTCAGCGACCGGAACATGCCCGGATCCTGCTGACATTCGTGCGACCTACCGCTGACATCGAGTGACGTTCCCCCAGGTTGCCCGCTGGCAACTTCGTGCGGCCCTCTCAACTCGGCGAAGACGGGGGTGCCGGACCGCGTTCTCTGTCATCATTGCAGGTGGAGGCGTGGGTCGGGGTGCGCCGGGCGTGAGGGTCGCGGGGGTGTTGTCCACCGCGGGAGCCCCGAAGAAATCAGGATGAATCGTGCATATCAGGCATTTTCACGAGCTGGGTGTCCTTTGCCATTTGATCTGAGGCACGAGAAGGTCGCTGACCTGCGGTGCCTCAGGAATGTGGCAAGACCGCTTGCTGGTGTTCTCGCCAGATTCTTGAGGCAAGTGGACGTCTGCGGGTGCCGGTGGGGTCGGATCGGTAGCGCTGGAGTTCGAGGGCGTGCTGCTGTTCGTTGACCCAGCTGACCAACGGGTCGTCGATGTTGTCGAACCGAATGTCGAGATCGAGGCGACGGCCGACTTCGGTGTAGAACTGGCGCAGTGTGTTCTTGCGGGGTCCGAGCGAGACCGCCTTGCTTGTCCAGGTGTCGGAGATCAGCAGCGCAGTCAGGGCAACTACTTCGGGATAGTCGGCCATCTCGGTTTCGGGCCAGCCGGGCCGCTCGGGTCGGTCGGGGAAGCAGATCCGCAGGCGGCGATCACGGTGGCTGGTGTGCTGTCCGCTGTCCGTCCAGCGGCGGATGATGCTGGTGGCGTCACGGTAGGCCGCTTCCGCGGCGAGCGTGCCGTGCCGGCGGGCCAGGCGCCGATGCGTGCGTTGCGCAGTGCGCAGCTCGGGAAGCGGGGTGATGTCGTACTGCGGCGCAGTGTGACTACCTCCGATCCAGAGTCTGTGGCGACGGCAGACGTTGACGTGCCCGTCGGGGTAGACGATGACCGTGTCGAACACGTTGCGGCGGGCCGCACAGAGTCGACAGAGGGCGCTGGGAAAGCGATGTCGCGGTTCGGGTTCGGTCAATCCGCGCAATCTGTCGACCAGGGCGGCCACCGGCCAGCCGGTGACGATCGACAACCACCGCGGGTCGGGGCGTTTTCCCGTCGTCGACCCGAGGAGGGGCTGCAGATCGGTGACGGTGATGTGGTTGACCGCTGCCAGCCGGCGCAGGAACGAGTGGAGCGTTTCGCCGCGAAATGGTGCGGTGGTGCGGGGAAGTTGTTGTCGAGGAACGAGATCGAACCAGGTCTCGGTCATCGGTGGGTGCTGCTGGCTCGGCGGGTGGCCGATTCGACGGCGTGGTCGACGCGGACGTTGTCCATCAGGGCCCGGGTGATCTGTTCGGTGCCCTCGAGAACAGCGCGAATGGCGCTGGCGCGGATGAGGTGGCCGAGGCTGCCGATCATGCCGCCGGTGCGTTGGTGCAGGTATTTCGCGGCGGCGACCAGGGTTCCCTGCTGATGACGGTGCAGCCGCAGCGTCGCTTCCAGACCGCCGACGAGCTGTTTCCACTCGGTGGTGCAGGGAAACGGTGTGGTGTTGATCAGCAGGGAACGGCCGGCGATCTGCTGCCCGCGCACACCGGTGAACAATCCGGAGCGTTCGACGTCGATGCCCGCGTAGATGAAGGTGGCCGGGAGGTGCTCGGTGAAGTATTTGAGGTGGTCGGACAGGTCCTCGCCGGCGCTGGTGGCCAGGTTCATGTTGTGGATTTCGTCGACGACGACGACATCGGTGCGGGCGTCGATGAGGACCTGGCATACCGCGTCGGCGATGTCGGTGACGTTCTGCCGGGCGCGCATGGGTGGCAGTCCGAGGAAGCGGGCGAACTCCATGGCGAGCTTGCGTGGTGACCCCTTCGGGGGTGCGGTCACGTAGACGACGGGGATGCGGTTCGTGCCGGGGAACCGCATCTGGGTCCGCAACTCGTGGAACCGGCCCAACTGTTTGATCGCGGTGGTCTTGCCGGTGGCAGCGGGGCCGGAGACGATCAGTCCCCGTCGGGCCCCGATCTCCCGCTGGTTGAGCAGCGTCAGCAGTCGTCCCTCGTTGGTGATCTCGGTGATCGTGGAGGTCGTGACCACGACCAGTTCGGCGTGGTGGGCGATCCTCGCCTCGTCGTAGGCGACCCGTTCACGGTCGTCGAGGCTCTTCCAGTCCTGCTCGGGGAGCAACTCGAACTGCGACGGTTCGGCCTCGATGAACCGTCGCCATCCTTCGAGTGTGGTGGTCGGTTGGCGGCGGTTTTCCAGTTGGCAGACCGGGGTCAAAATGGCCACAATTCGGCTTCCTTCCGCGCATCGAACGTGGGCAGGGCGATGACCGCCGCGCACGGTTCGTCGGGGCCGGTGGCGGCCTCGCCGTGTGCTGTCTCGGCAGGTGAGGTGACGACGGCTTCCGGTTCGGGATCGGGTTTCGGCCAGGACGGCTCGGTCGTTGCTCGGGTGCGTCCGGTGACCTTGCGATCACGCGGTGAGCGCCGCTCCGTCGAGGCCGCGACCGCTCCGGCCGGTCCCTGCTCGGCGCGGTCGAGCAGCTCGGCGGCGACCTGGGCGATCTCGGCTTCGGTGGCTTTGTCCTGCCCTCGTCGGCCGAGGATCGTTCGAGCGTGTTGCCAGGCCAGATCGCCGAAAGGCGCTGGAGCGGTGCGCAGGTGTGTCCACGTCGCGGTGATCCACCCGCCCTTGTGGTGGTTGCGCACCCAGATGCGGGAGATGTCGTACGGGTCGTGATGGATCTCCCAGCGGCCGGAGTGGGCCGTGATCCCGGAATGCTGGCGCCGATAGGGGTTCAGGGCACGGGCATCGTAGGTGCGGCGATTGATTCGGATGCCGTAGGTGTTGATCGTGCGCCAGGTCATCGGGAGCAGTTCGATGTAGTCGTCGGCCGAGAGCGGCACCGGCACATAGCCGGCGACCTGCACAAGGGCGGCGTACTTTTCGTTCGGGGTCAGGGCGGTGTCCGGGGTGAGGGGATCGCGCAGCCCGTCGTGGGGGCGGTGCTGCCAGACCGCGACCAGCCATTCGTCGAGTAGCGCTTGCAGTTCGGCCATCGACCAGACCGCGGATCGTTCGGCGTTCTTGCCGCGTCGCTCGACCGAGGAGCCGACATAGCCGGCGACGTACTGGGCGAACAAGGTGCTCACCGTCTGCAGGGTGCGTTCGACGACGGGTTTGTCGGTCGGGGTGTCCGGATGCGCCGGCTGCAGGCTGATGCCCAGGGTTCGGCAGGCCGTCCGGAAGGTCTGCGACAAGAACGCCTTGCCGTGGTCGACGACGATCGTCTCCGGAGCGATCACCGGCCGGGCCGCCGCGTCGGCCAGGCGCTGATCGACCCGGGTGAGGGTTCGGTGCGGCAGCACCGACCGAGACATGCGCAGCGCATCACTCCACCCCGGCCGCATCGGCTCCGGTGTCAATGCTCGGCCCAGCAGCAGTGCCGCATCCACCGCCTTCGTCGTCGGTCGCAGCACCGCGGCCGGGACCGTGCGCGTGGCCAGATCGATCATCCCGGTCAGCTCGACCCGGTCCACCGTGCCGTCGTCGAGGACGACACGCACATCCAGTGGGGTGGAGTCGATCTGCACGATCTCACCGGGTCGGGAAGTGGTGACCAGGCCGAACGGCCCGTCGGGTTGTTTGGCCAGGGAGCGGCGGGTGCGTGCCGAGCCGAAAGTGTGCTGACCTGCCGACAGGCGGGCCACGAGACGGTAGAAGGTGCGCTGCGCCGGCAGCGCGGGCGCGTCGGGACCATGCAGTTCGGTCAAGAGCTGACCGACGCGGCGATGCAACCGCGCCACGGTGCCGGTGGACCGGTCCGTTTCCCCGGCAATCGCTGTGCGGGTGGCCTCGACAATGCGCGGATCGATCCGGCCCGTCGGAGACATCCGTCGCGCGAAACGTCGGTCGACCAGGCCCCAGAGTCCGTCACGTTCGTAGGCCAGACGCATCCGCTGCACGGTCGCCAGGCTGACCTCGGTCCCCGCAGCGGCCAACTCCCGGACCTTCGCCTGTTCTCGCTGCCGCATCGTCGTGGTCGCCGGGTCATAATCCTTGGCGCCCGCGGCCGTGGGCGCAGCGTCCGGTGGCCGGCCCGTAATCAGCTCGAGGACGTGACGTTCCCACCACCGGACCTGCTCGGCGACCTCGGCCGGCAGGTCGGCCAACCGACCGGAGGGCGGCAGCGGCGCATGGCGCGAGGTCAGCAGCTCGAAACTCGCATCGGCCAGGATCTGCCCGGTCGGGACCGTGGACACCACTCCGGCCACGTCCCGGATGCGGACATCGAACCCGATCACCTCGACCACCTCGTGGTCGCGTCCACCGACCCGGAAAAGACAACCCGGCGCAAGCACGTCGGCTCGGGCGGTCAACGGCCGGGCCCGATCAGCGAGGCGGGCCCGAGCAACTCCGTGTCGGGCAAGGTCACCAGCTCCTGGTGCCAGAGCAGGTGAAACAGGGTCGGCAACACCTCGATCGGATCGCCTGCATCCTCGGCGCCGAGCCAGAGCGGCCGCGGCACGGCGAAGATCTCGGCCAGCTTCGTGGCCAGCCCCGCCCGTCGGCAGCGGAGGTGCCGATAACCCGACAACCACCGTAGATTCGCCGCCCGCACCCGGTTCATCTCACCAAGTCGGCGGTACTGCCAACCGAGCAACTCGCACACCGCCGCCGTCGTGTCGAACACCATCCGATCCTCGGCGTCGATCCGAGTATCGGCGCGCACGTCCACCACGACCGCTCCGCCGTCACGCAGCCGCAGGAAGTAATCGGGAGTGTGCCGCTTGATTCTCTTCGCTCGCCACGACAACCGAAACGGCTGAGAACCGATCCCCGTCACCTCACGGCACGAGTCGAAGGCGATCAGCCAGTCCCGCTCCATCCAGGACTCGTACCCGACATGCGAACCCGTCGTCGCCGACCACCACAGGCCGGGAAAGCTCCGCTGCCCCCGATACGACGGGAATCCGCGCACCGGCGGCGCATCTTCGAACCGCACCGTCGCACACGTCAACAACGGAACCTCACACCGCTGTCCGCCCGGCCCCACGAACTCGACTCGATAGTCCTCCCCGGCCCCTACGGCAGCGACACCAGCCAAGGCAACAGCCTCCAGAACACGCAGGTAGGAAACGGTCTGCCTCAACTTAGTGGCAAAAACCCGGCACTTGCCTCAGACACACTGGCAATGCCTCAGATCAACTGGCAAAGGACACTGGGGGTATGTCACTCCTGGTTTGTGTGGTGTCAGGCATGTAAAATCCCATTTACGCAGCCATCGCCGTAAACCCCGAGGTGAGCGTGTTCGGTCGCCGGGACCCTTGTCCTTGTCCACGTTGTCGGTGCGTTGTCCGAGATAGGTGTCGCATCCGGAAGGCGTCGTCCGAGATAGTTGTCACCACTGTCGGTTCCCGATCGAGGTGGCGGATTCCCGGGAGAAGTGGCGGATCGGTGGCGGGTTCCCACCGGAAGTGGCGAAGATGTTCCGGTGCTGACTGCTTCCGAGCTCCGAGACGATGCGAGTGCCCGGGGTGATTGCTGGGTCGAGGTGGAGTTCGTGACGGTCTCCGGTGACCGGCGGAGGCTGCCGTGGCAGTCGTTTCCACAGGTCGCTGCGCAGATCGGGGGTCCGGTGCGGTCGTTCTCGTCGTACCGGGGGCAGAAGAACTTCCCCGGCTGGTACTGGTCGGCGACGCTGGGCCGGCGGATCGGGTTCGAGTCGTGGGTGGAGCGGGATCATCTGGTGGCGTTGGATTTCGACCCGACCGTGTCGGATGTGGTGTCGCAGCCGTTCACACTGCTGTGGGACGCCGGCACGCGCCGGAGGCGGCGGCACACCCCGGACTTCCTGGTCCGGCTCGACCACGGGCGCACCCTGGTGCTGGATTCACGGCCGTCCGAGCGGATCAAGGACCGGGATCGGGAAGCGTTCGCGGCGACGGCACGGGCCTGCGGCGATGTCGGCTGGGAGTACGCGGTGTGGGACCGGCTGGACCCGGTGCTGGCGGCGAACCACCGTTGGTTGGGCGGCTACCGGCATCCCCGCTGTTTCGACGAGCCGACGGCACGGGACCTGCTGCAGGTGTTCGCATGCCCGCAGCCGCTGCTCGACGGCGCGGAGGCGGCCGGGGATCCGCTGGGCACCTTGCCGGTGCTCTATCACTTGATGTGGCGACGTTGGCTGCTCGCGGATCTGGCGCTGGTGTTGTCCCATCGGACGGTGGTGCGGGTGTCGCCGCACGTGGCGGACGTGGCGGATCTGGCGAGTGCCCGGTCGGTGCCGTTGTCCGAGCAGGGGTGGTGATGAGGTCGCCACGTCCGGTGGTGTCGGTCGGCGACCGGGTCGTGTTCGAGGGCACGGCGCACGCGGTCGTCGCGCTCTCGGGTACCAAGATCCGCTTGTTGTCCGAGGCGGGCGAATCGAGCGTGGTGGCGTTGTCGTTCCTGCTGGCAGCGGAGGACTTCGAACTGGTCGGTGCGGCTCCGGCACCGAAGATCGAGCCGAGCAACTTGCTCGCCTCGCTGCCGGAGAAGGTGCTGGAGGCGGCCAGGGACTGGGAACGTCACGTGATCGAGGTCGAGACGGGTCTGCTTCCGGACACTCCGGAGGATGCGCAGCCGCGGCCGGGGTACGACCCGACGGTGTTCTCGCTGAAGTCGAGGGAGACGCGAAAGGCCGCGGAGCTGACCGCGGCCGGCCGCCAGACCAGCGCCCGCACGGTGCAGCGGATGCGGCAGCGCTACCGCGAGCAGGGGTTGTGGGGGCTGGTCGACACCCGCTACACCAGGACGGCCGCGCCGACCGGGCAGGTCGACCCGCGGGTGATTGCCGCGGCGACGGCGGTGATCGACGCCCAGACCGGCACGTCGACGGGCACGAAATCGCGGGTCATCGCGAGGGTGAAGCAGATGCTCGACGACGAACACGGGCCCGGGGTGGTGCCGATGCCGTCGAAGACGACGTTCTACCGGCTGCTGGACGTGCTGGCCCAGGGCCGGCACACGTTCGGTTCGGCGCTCACCCGCCGGTCGGCGGCGCACAGGCCCGACAAGGTCTACACCCCGGCCACCGCCGCGCGGCCGGGGGAGCTGGTGCATCTGGACACCACCCCGATCGATGTGATGGCGGTGATGGACAACGGGGTGATCGGTCGCGCCGAGCTCGTGCTGGCCGTCGATATCGCCACCCGCACCATCGGCGCGGGAGTGCTCCGGCCGGTCGGCGCGAAAGCCGTCGACGCTGCGCTGATGCTGGCGCGGATGAGCGTTCCCGAGCCGATGCGGCCGGGCTGGGACCATGCGCTGGCGCTGGCGGCGTCGCGGATCCCGTATCGGCGGCTGGTGACACTGGACGCGCGGATGGCGATGGCGGCCGCCAAACCGGTGATCGTCCCGGACACCGTCGTGATCGACCACGGCAAGGTGTTCATGTCGGAGGTGTTCGCCCGCGCCGCGGACACCTTGGGCATCTCGGTGCAGCCCGCGCACGTGCTGACCCCGACCGACAAGGCCATCGTCGAACGCACCTTCTCCTCGATCAATACCCTGTTCTGCCAGCATGTTTCCGGCTACACCGGCCGCGACGTCACCCGCCGCGGCACCGACGTCGACGAGCGCGCCGTCTGGTCGCTGGCGGATCTGCAGGAGTTGTTCGACGAATGGGTGCTGGCCGGTTGGCAGACCCGCCCGCACGAGGGGCTGCGGCACCCCTTCACCCCCACCGAGAACGCGTCACCGAACGATGTCTACGCGGCGCTGATCGCCGCGGCCGGGTATGTCCCGGTCACCTTGACCGGCGAGGACTATATCGAGTTGTTGCCGGCGCAATGGCGCGCCATCGGCGATGCCGGTGTTCAGATCGACTACCGCACCTACAACAGCAGCGAGCTGCGCGGTTTCGCCGGGGAATCCTCGGGCATCGTCACCAAGGGCGGCCGCTGGGAGGTCCATTACGACCCCTACGACGTCTCGCGGGTCTGGGTCCGGAACCACCGCGGCCGCGGCTGGATCACCGTCCCGTGGACGCACCGGAACATCGTGCGGCAGCCGTTCGCCGATTTCACCTGGCGCGCAGCACGGAAACTGGCAGCGCAGCGCGGCGTCGACGACGCCAACGAGATGGCGGTCGCGGTGATCCTGGCCGCGCTGCTGCGCCGCGCCGAAGCCGGCCCCGACACCCGCCGTCCGCTGGCTCGCCATGCGTGCACCCGCGAGATGCCCAACCACCTGCCCGTGGAGGTCACCGAGGTCGGCCGATGGCCCACCGCCCTGCCCGAACCGGCCCGGCCCCCGGCGTTGCCGCCCGCACCGCCGGTCCAGGCGGAATCGGATCCGACGATCGAGGCCGACGCCGAGACCGTGGTGCCGTTCGGGCTGCTCGATGCCTTCGACGAGCAGGAAGGCCGCTGGTGAGCTCGATACATCTCGATGCCCGGCACCCGCTGGCCACCAAGGAGGGCTGGTCGTCGTTCGTCGGCACGGCCCATCCTCAACCACCGCAGATGCTCTCCGGCAGCGATCGTGAGCGGATGGACGAACTCGAGCGGGAACTCTACGACGAGGCCCGGCAGGACTATCACTCGTCGTTGCTGCTGGTCGCCACTCCCGACATCCGCAAGGTTCTGCACACCGGGCAGAAACTGATCGTCAACAACCGCGGCAAGCAGCTCGGCCGGCGGGGCTTGCTGGTCTCCGGCGGCAGCGGGACCGGAAAATCGACGTCGATCACGCACTTGGGTCGCCGGTTCCAGCTCGACTTCGAACGCCGCAATCCCGGGATCCCCGACCGCATCCCGGTGGTCTACATCGTGATTCCACCCGACGCCGACCCGAAGGCCCTGGCCGGGGAGATGGCGGTGTTCCTGGGACTGCCCGTCGGCCGCCACGACTCCCCACAAGCCCTCGCGCACGCGGTCGCCGCGGTGATGCGCCGGGCCGGCACCCGGCTGGTCCTGGTCGACGAGATCCACCGGTTGGATCTGTCGACGAAGAAGGGAAAAGACGCATCCGACCAGCTGAAATACTTCTTCGACTCGATCTCCGCCACGTTCGTGTACTCCGGTCTGGACCTGGAAGAAACCAACCTGTTCTCCGGCGTCCGGGGCCGGCAGATCGCCGGCCGGTTCATCCCGGTCACCACCGGGCCGTTCTCCTACCACACCATCGCCGCCAAGAACGACTGGAAGAAGCTGGTCGCCACGATGGAGCAGTCACTGCGGCTGCACCGCCACACACCCGGAACCCTGATCGACTGGGCACCCTACCTGCACGCCCGCACCGGCGGCATGATCGGCAGCCTCGATCAGCTGATCTACGAGGCCGCCAACGACGCCATCAGCGACGGCACCGAGAAGATCACCAAAGCCCACCTCGAAGCGGTCATCCTCGACATCGCTGCGGGCAATCAATACGACCCGCGCCGCAAGCCGCTGTCATGACCGTTCTTCCGCTCTGGCACAAGCCCGCCGTCCCGCTGCCGTTCCGGGTTCGCCCGGTCCGCGGCGAGACGACCCTGTCCTTCGTGTTCCGGCTCGCTGCCGCGAACGAACTGGTCAGGCCGACAACACTGCTCCGGTCGATCGGGCACCCGGACAACACCAGCCCGGACCGATTCATGGTCCTCAAGAACTGGGACGTCCAGCTCAACCTCGCCGCCCGGCAGCGGCTCGCGATATTCGCGGGCATCCCGCTGAAGCAACTGGCACGCAGCCTGCCGATGCCCGGTCCGCGGCGCGATGCCATCGACCCCGCCACACCCAGCCTGCATTTCGCCGGCGTCAGCTCACATACGCGCACGCACTGCCCTCGCTGCATCGCACAGATTCCCGGCGCTCCCGTGATCAGGGTCTACTCGTCGGCGGCCGAGGGCTACTGCCGCCGGCATCAGCTCTGGCTCGGGGAGTGCGCCGCACAGCCGCCGGTGAACCTCAGCTCCGCACCCGAGATCGCGAAAGCGATCCATCGGCGCGACAAGCTGTTTCGCAGCGACGAGGACCCCGACTGGATTTCCAGCCATGTCAACACCGCCCAAGACATCATGATCGCCTGGCGGCGGAACCCCGATCCGCTCCTGCACCGGCGGCTCACCCGGCGATGGAACGCGCGTGAGGACGCGGTCAACGCCGTCAACCACGCCCCACAGCTGCTGCCGACCCGATTGCTCGTTCTGCCCGAGACGGTGATCCTCGCCGAAATCCTGATCGATCCGACCTGGCGTCGCCGGATCGGGCTCGCGGAGCTGGTCCACGAACAGCGACCGTTCTACCTGCACATCGCCCACCGTCTCGGATTCCTCGGCTGGACCGCAGGCCTGCACACCGACAACGACCCCCTACGCCGCTGGGTCGACCAACACCAAGCCCAGCACCGACACACCTACAGATTCACCTACCGACACCACACCCCGAGCCGATGACACATCCCGGACCGCCACGCGCACGAACCCACCACCCCGACCAGAAATCCGCCACTTCAGACGGGAAACAACGACACATGGCAGCACAGACCCCGCATGGCGAGCCGCAGTTCACCGAGAATCAGCCTCGCCACACCAGACGGGACCTGACAACCACGCTGTGCGACACGCGGTGTCGGTTGCACGGTTCGGGGCTCGGTTGGAAGTTCTCGAGCCCAACCCCAACCGGTGGTATCTGACCGCAGCGATCTGCGGGGCAGCCGATTACCCGATTGTCGTTGCGCTCACGACGTCTTTGGCTGACACCGCGTGGCGGAATCGGGTGCTCACGATGGAGTCACCCGGTCAACAGGATGCGATCGGGGGTCTCATCGAGGAGTCCGTCACCGACGGCGCAGTCCCAGCCGGCGTGTTCGATTCGCTGCTCACGCGGTACATCAGGCATCGTCCCGGTGCCCGGACTCGACCCGCCGAAACGGTGGGCTGATTCGACGATGTGCGACAACTAACTTGGACGATTCGATCCTGCGGCCGTCCAACCAAGTTGTGGCATCGCAGCTCAGGTAACGCGTTCTGCGTCAGATAGATTGAGCGAGGACAACCCTGTCGGAGCCGTCCGGTAGCGTCGCCACCCGTGGATCTCGAGACGAACGACGCAGGAGACGGCCAGCTCGTCGTGCCTGGGACCCCGGCGGGGCCCGCGGCGCCGGACCTCGCACCCGGCGCGGCGGCGCGGATCGCGGAGTCGGTGGCCGCCTCCCGGGCCGCGGGCACCCGCCGCACCTACGCCTCGGCGTGGCGGGCCTTCACCGCGTGGTGCGCCGCGGAAAACCATGTGGCGGTGCCGGCGCATCCGGTCACGATCGCCGCCTACCTGATCGCCTGCGCCGACACCGTCACCGAGGCGGGGGAGCGGGCCTACGCCCCGGCGACCCTCGCCCATCGCCTCGCCGCGATCGCCCACCACCACCGCCAGACCGGACACCCGGCTCCCACCGGCGACGACCTGGTGAAAGCGACGATGGCCGGGATCCGCCGCGGCTACGCCACCGCTGGCGACCGGCCCCGCACCCCGCGGGCCCCGCTGCTCACCGCCGACATCCTTGCCATCGTCGACAAGGCCCGCGCGAACAGCGCGGGCTGGGCGGACGAGGTGCTCGAACGCCGCGATACCGCGATCCTGCTATTGGGGTTCGCGGGGGCGTTCCGCCGCAGCGAACTCGTCGCCCTGACCTGTGGGGACATCAGCCTGCACCGGCTCGACGGCCTGCACATCAAACTGCGCAAATCGAAGACCGACCAGGAGGGCCGCGGCACCGTCCGCGCCCTGCCGTTCACCCCCAGCCATACGAGCTGCCCGCCGTGCGCGTGGATGCGGTGGGCGCAGGTGGTCGCCGCGTTCGACACCGGCGGCCGGCCCGCGGTGATCCGGCTGCTGCGCAGCGCCGAGCCGCTCGCGGCGCACGTGTGCCGCGGCACCCGCCCCCGCATGGTCCCGGCATCACCTCTGCTGCGGTCGATCCGTAAGAACGGCCACCTCTCCGACACCGCCTTGTCGGGGGCGGCGGTGCACCACGCGATCCGCCGCCGCGCCGAGTCGGCGGGCTATGACCCCGAGATCGTGAAGCAGCTCGGGGGGCATTCGCTGCGGGCCGGGTTCGTCACCCAGGCCTTCCGCAACGGCGCCTCCGCGCACGCGATCATGCGCCAGACCGGGCACACCACCCCCGCCATGCTCGAGGTCTACGCCCGCGAACACGCACCCCTCATCAACAATGCCGTCACCAACCTGGGGCTGTGAACGGGCATGAGTACCTCGATTGAGCGACTCGACGACTCCCCGGAAACGGTGTCCGGCCTGCGGATCCCGGCACGCTATCGGCACGACTGGGCACTGTTCGCCGACTGGTGCACCGCCACCGACCACCCGTGCCTGCCGGCCACCCCGGAGGCGCTCGCGGTGTTCCTGCGGGAGCATCCCGCCGCGCCCGCGACCCAGCGGCGGCGCGTGTCGGCGATCAACACCGTGCACACCCGCCGCGGCCACCCGGCGCCCGGCCGCAGCGAAACCGTCCGCCGCCGCCTCGACACCGCCCGCGCCGCCCGGCACGACCGACTCGCCCCGCTCCTGCTGCACAAAGCCGCCGAGCTGCCCACCACCGGCTGGCCGAGCGGGCTGTTCGGCCGCCGCGACGCCCTCCTCCTGGCCCTGGCGGCGACCGGGATGCCGTTCGCCCGGCTGGCCCGGCTGCGCCGCGGCGACATCACCGTCGACGCCGGCACCCTCGTCGCCACCACCGAGAGCGGGGAACGGCTATGTCTTCCAACGGAGTCCGCCGCCGCCGCGAGCCCGGCGGTGGGGATGTATTGCAGGTGGGCCGAGGTCCAAGCCTTTCTCGACGCGTACCCGAACACCGATCTGCTCGCCCAACACCTGACCGACCCGATCGAGGTCGAGCAGGTCGCGCTCACCGACCGCCAAGCCCGACAACCCCTGCTGACCCCGATCGACCGCTGGGGACACCTACCGCTGATGCCGCAACCGATGACCGCGCAGTCCATCGCCTCGATCGTCCGGGAGCATTTGTCCGGCCGGGTACGGGCCCGTGCGCCGCTGCCGCTGCGTAAGCAGAGCGATTGCAACGATGAGCCGACTGTGCAGATTGAGTCGGAGACCGACCTCGATCCGCATTACTACGAACGAGGTGTTGCAGCCCGCCGTCAGGCCCGCGACAGTCTGGACGGTCTCGCCGACGTCTTCGACGAGATCGAAGATCGCGCCGACGCCCTGCTCGAGGAACTGCTCACCGTGCTCGACGGGCTGTAAGGCGGCCACGTCACGATCAGGTCAGGCTGCTTGCGGTCCATCCCCCCACTTCGTGTGGACGAATTCCCGGAATACCGCGACGAGATCGGCATTCTGGCTGTGCGTTCGATGAGTGACGGCCAGGTTGGTGCTTCACCCACGCTTGAGGCCGGGCTGGGTGCGAAGCAGGTCCTTCGGCGTCTTGAGGACCTTGCCACCGAGGGTGACCATGCTCCGTTCTGCCTGAGCGAGGCTGAGCACACTTGTGTCGTAGTAGCGGCCTGCGGACACCAACAGTGTCGGACGAGCCCAGTAACGAGGTACCAACCGCAAGGGCTTTCCTGCGGCCAGGGGCAGCGCGACCTTCATCTGCTTCCACTGCTGGCTATGCGGGTCCCATGCCTGACGGGAAGAGAGACCGACCCGGCGACGTCCAGCGGGGAACTGCGGATAGCGAGAACGTGCTGCCTCGCCACGGGCGTGGCCTCAATAGCGGTCACTTCCTTCCTCGGTTAGCGAAAGGTCGCCGCACGAGCCGCTTGCGCCAACGCCGCGGAGCGATCATAGGAGGTGTGCACGGCGATTCCCCTCATGATCGCGGCTGCCGTATATGCGCCGGCGCAACTCGGGCACCATGGCGGTATTCGGACTGACAGTGCGCATACCGGATCTCCTGCGTTGCACACGCTGAAGACAGGAGTGTCATTGTTTATGTCGATCGGATCCGGCTTGCTGGCAGAGAGGAAGGGGAATGCCTGCCCGATTCCCTGGATACCGGGATCAGCGTTTCCAAAGTTGTGTGTTCCATCGTGCGCGACTCGGTCGCCGTCTCCTACCAGGATCGCGGAGAGGAAGTGAAATCGGGCGAGTTGCGAGGGGTCATAGGCTTGAATTATTCGATGCATCACCATTGCCCCTTGCGAGAATCCGCCGAGGAATACGGTTACGTGCGAGCACTCCGACAACGTCTGGACTTGCTGTAGGTACTGTGAGGTCTTGACGAAACCGTCGGCGATACCGTCGAAGTACGAGTTGCTTCCCACGGCGACGAGAGCAGCACTCGACACGTGCCGGGCAGGATAATCCACGTTGACCAGGTTGAGCTTCGATGCTCCGTTCGTTGTCCGAGAAATATGGTCCGCCATGGTTGTGTATACGGACCACATGGTGCCGCCTACACCAGTTTCCCCAGATCCTCGTGCAGATATGAGAATGAAGTCCGCGTTATTGCAAGCTTCCTTGATGGACGATCTAGCAGGGTCCGGCGCAGCGTTGGCAACGGACGGGGCCCACCATGACATCAAGGAAGCGACCAGGGCGGCTATGAGTAGCCCGGCTCTGCTCGCCTGACTGAAGCGCATTTCGGTGACTCCTTCTGTCGAGCGAAGCAAGACGGCGTCAGAACTTGGAATTCTTCTGAGTAAGAGAGAAGTTCGACCCAATCGATTGTTGTCTCGACCGGGCTGTTGGACATTGATACCAGATTCGTTCGGTTTCTGCTGCCCTGTCAGCTGTTCGGAGGACTATAACCTGTTGATAGGGAACTCTGGGAGACTGGCGGAGACACGATCGCTATTCAGAGTCCGTTCACAGCCCGAAGTCAACACCTATGGCGCCCTCGTGCCTGACTGATCTCGACGAGGCGTGCCTGCGGTTCATCGTGGGCTTCTCGCGTACGTGGTGAAGATGGTTGCATGCTAATCGGCGGAACAATCGATACGACGTGAACGGTGGCCCTACGGATACATTGCGTATCACTTCCCGAGGACGATCTTCGCGCCCCTTGCAGCGTCGTCGCAGGTGATGACGTAGCCGTACTGTTCCTGCTCGCCAGCACCAAGGACACCACATGTGTATGTCCGCACAGGCCAGGTCCGGTCGTTGATCGTGGCGAGCAGTTCGCGGAAGGTCGCTTCAGCTTCGCTGCATTCGAGTGGAACGTTTGAGGACTTGATAGTTACGGTCAAGGTGTTGCCGCTCCGCGGGTCGGTTATCTGGCCGCATCGGGTGTTCTGGACGACGGGGCCAGGAGCTCCGGCGTTCGTGGCAGCGGCTGCAGGCTGGTCAGTCGTGGTGCGGATTACCTCGAAGCTGGCGCTTTGCGCAGCGAGTCGCGGATTGACCAGCGATGCCAGCGGACCCATCACGGCGCCGCCAAGCAGGCCAGTAATGGCTCCGAAAACTGATCCGCCGACAGCTCCGGTGCAGGCGATGACACCCTTGACTAGATCGCCCATGCGAGCGCCTGTGAGGCCCCCTTGCAGGTCATTGAAGGTCTCGCTCAAATCGATCAGACACTGGATCGCTGCTTTGTCTTCGAGAATTCGCTGGTACTTCCCAGGCGCGAACTTGCTCATCACGGTGCCGATGCCGTAGCCGGTGAGGCCAACCAGATAGACTCCAAGGTCGTAGCTCAGTACGCCAGACTTAGGTGACATGTTGTACTGTCCGAAGTCCAGCGAGATTGACTGGCCAGGAAGAAGAATCCTGTCACTGTCTGCATCGTTGTCCAAGATCTCCCTGTAGAGGGCGACAGCCGGAATCGCTTCGGCATCGCCCAGACTCCCAGAAGTCTCTATCGGGTCCGGATTGGTCTGTACCTTCCAGATGTACGGGGAATTCGAGTAGAGGTCGATGCCGAGCGTGCCCTCCTGAGCGGCTTTGTTGAGCCGAATACACGTCCACGCCACATCGCCCGATACTGGGCTGACTGTGTACGAGGTTGACGTGAAGTCAGCGGACTCTCCGACACAGTCCGGCTTCGGGAAGCTGAGGCCGAAGACGGACGTAAACGCGGCGCCCACCTCTTTGATGATCGCATCGGGTTTCAGGAATCCTGGCCATCCGAACGACAAGTGGGGAGCTTGGCCGGTGAGGGTCTGGGTGTCCTGGTTCCAAGTCGCTTCGAGTACGTCGACTGAATCACTTCCCTCGGACTGTAGCAATAGGACCGGTATGTGGCCGGCGTCGACTTGTCTTTGTGCTTCGGCGCCGTCGAGCTTGAACGAGAAGGTCACGGGGACGGCCGGCTGGGTGTTGCCATTGTCGATCTTTACCTCGACGGGAGCGCTGAAAACCTCGACCATCTCGTGTACGTCATTCGGCAGCGCCTTGTCTGATGAGGAGGCTGTAACTGTGCTGCCGATGGGCGCGACGCCGGCCGGCCCGGTGATCGTCATCGGTCCCTGGGCGACCTCGAAGCCGCCCTCGCTGACCGTCACGCTGTCAGGGGGGCTCGCCACTTCGGATGAGCACGACGCAAGCAAACACGCGACGACACCAACGGCGATTGCAGGCAGCGCTGAGTTGCCGAGCCACTTCGACCTCATAGATCCTCCTACGATCAGAACCGAATTATGCTCATCGACGACGGCCTTTCGGGATCCGTGGCCCACTGGCAGGCTGCCGGTAAATCAACCGCAATTTGCAAATCCAACCACTTAGCACCGGATCCCGGCTAATTTTCCCGCGACCGCCCGGCGACAGGGTCCCCCAAGTGCACTTTCCTCCGCGCAGATCGACCACCGCCTCAGTGCAATTTCGGGCGTGAACCTGTGGAGTCCGCTATTAGTTGCGGACGGGGACAGGGTAGCTAACGACTTCACAACCAAATTCGGCGGTGCACCGCCGGCCTCTGCTGGCGTAGGCCAGCATTCACGTTCTTGGGTACGGACAGCCAGCCACACAACTTTCAACTCCAAGACGTCTGAACCGTCACAGGTTTGATGCGGTTTGATGCCGCTTCCTTTCTTGGGAGAGGATGCACATCGTGTCCAAGCGTCACCCTGCCGAGCAGCGTGAGCGAGCGGTGTTGTTCACCGAGCGCGCTGTCCAGGTCGGCCCACGCACATAGCTGTCCAGGTCGGCCCACGCACATACCGGAACTGGAACCGCCCCACCCTCGCAGCGCACCGTCACCGACGCACACCTGACGAACGCCCTGCGTGGGACCGTCGGAACTGCCGAGGGCCTCTACGGACGACGGAAGATGACCATGATCTACGGAGGCGGGGCCACGGGGTCGCGGCGTGCACCGTCGACCGACTCATGCGCGACGAGGGGCTATCCGGAGCCGTTCGCGGCCGTCGGTACCGCACCACGATTCCCGGCGAGAAGGAGACCAAACGTGCGTCTGACCTGGTCGATCGTGATTTCACGACCGAGGCGCCGAACCGGAAATGGGTCACCGACTTCGGAGTTCCATCAGGAGTACTCGGGCGGACTGGCGCATCGCATCGTCTAGAGGCTGGTGCCGCACCTTGGACACCAGGTCGATGATGTCGTCCTGCACCGTGCCTGCCGTTCGCAGTGGTGCAGCCGATGTGGAGGGTCCGGCAGAGGATGCTGCGGGATTGGCATCGGGGTGGGGCCGCACGAGCGCGAGGAGCGAGACCCATGGTGCTGATCCGAGGACGGTCGCGTAGACGATGTCGGCAGGGGAGGGTTGGAGGCTCATTTCTTCAGGAGTCGGCGGCTAGAGTTCGTCGAGCGCGATCAGGCCATCTTGCACGGCCCGCGCTACGAGTGCCGCCTTGGTGGAGGCGGGGCGTCCTACCAGGGCGTATTTCCGTCGGATCCGCATCAGGTGTGTGCTCACCGTGCTTTCGGTGACATACAGTCGGCTCGCAACAACGCCCTTGGAGTCGCTGCGCAGCCACTCGAGGAGAACCTCGACTTCGCGGGACGACAGCTTGGGGCGAAGGACGCTCGTCTGTCGATGCGACAGCGGAGGATGGCATCGAAGCACTGCCGGGGACCGCGGAGTGGGTGGCGGATACAACGCGTCCAACTCTCCGCCGAGGGCCGCGCGTTCTGCGACGCTTCGATAGGGGACGTGGTCGAGTGTGCTGGTCACGGTATCTCCTCGCGGGGTATGCCGCATGCCTCTTCGGGCAGTTGGTTTCGAGGTCCGACCGTATGTCGCCGGGAGGTGCGCGACCAGACCGATCTTCCTCGACCTGCAAACCACGGTCATAATTACTTGAAGAAAACAACAATATTCCGGGGCGGCCGCACACCATCTTCGGTTCCGCTCTGCCCACCGAACCGATTCGCTTTGATTCTCCACCGCCGCAGAGACATACACGCGCCACCGAGGAATGAATTAATCGGATGGTGGGCGCGCGTGGCCGTCCTGACCGAACTCGGTCCGACGTGTGCCAGTGTCGGCGCTGGTCAAGACCGTCGCCAGGCTCGGCCGTCCAGGTGGTAGGACGCGGACAGTGATCGACCCTGTCCGGGCGGTGTCGATTTCGGCAGTGATCGCTGCCAGGAGCTTGTCTTGAATGTCGGTGGTCACCTCGTCGAGCCCGTGCTCGTCGAAGAGATTGACCTCGACTCCGCGGCTGCGCGCGGCCCGGGTGGCGGCCGCGACGCGGGTGGCCGTGAGCGCGGGTGCTCGCAGACTGTCGCGCAGTTGAGCCTCGAGCAGGGTGCATTCGAACAGGTCTGCTTCGTCGAGTTCGTCGGCGGTGGCGATGCGGTCGAGGAGTGGTCGGGCGAGCGTGTCGAGACGAGCGAGTTGTGCGTCGCGCTCGCGCATCATGGTGTCGGCGGCAGCTTCGGCTGCGGCATTGTGCAGGGATCGCTTGCGCAGTTCGAAGATTGTGCGAGCCATCGGCCGGATGGTGAGCGCGAAGAAGGTCGACATCAGCAGCGGTGCGAAGTTGATCACCGATATGGCCAGCCCGTGGAGTCCGCCCTGTCCAGTGGCGGCCGCCCACACTATGCAGACTCCGATCATCAGCAGGAATCCGACCCACGCCGCGAGTGTGCGGCCGCGGACGCACATGAAGGTGTAGATGGCTGTGGCCGCACTGAGTGGCCATGTCTGCCAGTGATGGGCCATGGGGACGGGCAGGACCGCGAACACCATCGCCGAGGTGCCGGGCCCGATGCAGGCGAGCGCGACCGTCGTTGCGAGGGGGAGCGGGTCGCCGGGCACCGTCACCAAGGACAGTGCTCCGAGGCTGGCTACCCCCACGGCCAGCGCAACGGGCCAGTACGGCTCGATGCCGTCGCGGAAGGTGTACGCCAGCACCGCTATGGTAAGGGCGTAGAAGGCAACCAGGACGAGGGCGGTGCGGGTGTGCATGCCTAACAGTTCCCGCACATCCCGGGTCCCATCCGCGGGTGGCCGTCTCATTCGCTTGCCCGCCACGACAGCAGCACCCGCGTCCCCCTGCCCGGTTGCGACTCCACGACGGCGTCGCCTCCGGGTAGCTGCCGCAGGCGCCCCACAATGCTGACCGCGACCCCCAGCCGATGTGGTGACACCGCAGACACGTCGAACCCCCTGCCATTGTCGAGGACTTCGACCTTGAGTTGTCCCGGTCGAATACGTACGCTAACGGAGCGCTCGGCTTTCTCCCCGGCGTGGAGCATGCTGTTGCGGACCGCCTCGCTCACGGCGGCGCCGATCGTGCGCACCGCCTCGGCGGGCAGCGATGCGGGCATCGCCTGCGGTTCGAGATCCGCGCGAACCGCGATGCTAGGGGCGACCGCCGTGGCAGACGTCCGCAGATGCGCCACGGCGGTCTTGGCATCAAAGTCGTCGTCTGGTGCCGGATTCCGGAACTCGTCCAAACGCACGATCGCGTGCTTGGCCTGACGCGACACCGCCGGGCCCGCGCCTAGGCGGGCCGCCGACAACAATGTCGCCATCACATGGTCATGGATCAGCGCCCCGAACCGCTTGCGTTCGGCCAGCCGGGCGGCGGCACGCGCTGCGTGGGCAGCGGCTTCGTGCGAAGTGGCCCGGGTGTCGTCCAGGATCCGTCCCGTCCGCAGCGCCATGATGGCCGCCGCCACGAACAGCAGGCAGAACATGAATCCGAACATGATGTCCGGGAGGAGGGGGCCATTGACCCGGCCCACATGCGAGCCGTGGTTGAACACCTGAACCGCGACAGTGGCTACGAGCAGGTATCCGACCGCGATGCCGGCGGGCCATGCCACTGTTGCGGCCAGAGCGGCAAGTCCGGGAAAGAGCACCAACCAGAAGCCGGTCCGATCCGGACTCGGCGGCCCGACCCACGCCAACGGCCACGTCAGTGCGATTCCCATGTATGCCGTCGCGGCGACCGCGGCCACCGTCCGAATCCGGCCCGCGCCTTCGCGCACCCCCGCGGCGCCGAGCCAGAGACCGGACCCGAACACCACTGCCACCGCCACCGGCGTCCACCATGTCCACAGGTAGCCGGCGAAGGAGATGATGTTCGGAAGCAACAGCAGCAGATAGAAGATGTAGCCGGCACCGATGAATTGCGCGAAGGCCCGCACGATTCGATCCGATGAGGACTCCGAACCCGCAGCGTCTCCGACGGTCATCGCCGGTCCGGGCGTCTGGGGATCGGCAGATAACCGTCCTCGAGCGCTCGCTTGTACAGGTCGGTCTTGCTCGGTGCCGGGCGACCGGCCTCGGCGTACTTGGTGCGAATTCGTTGCAGGTACTCGGTCACGGTCGGCGTTGCCAGACCCGTCAAGCGGGCGACCCGTTCCGTCGTCTCCCCGGAGGCGTACAACTCCAAAACATGCAGTTGCCGGGGGCTCAGCCCGACCTCGGACAGCGCCGGATCACTGTCGATGGCGGCGGCCCAGTCGGTGGTGACCACCTGCTCACCGAAGGCGGCAGCGCGAATCGCCTGCACCACCACCGCGTTGGTCTCGGACTTGCGTACCACTCCGAGTACCCCTGCCGCCGCTGCTAAGCGCACCAGGTACGGGTCCTCACCGCCGGTAAATACCAGAGTTCCGATGCCGCCCGCGGTCAACCGCTGCACGTTCCCGGTCGGCGAGGAACCGTCGCTCAGCCGCAAGTCGAGAATCACTAGATCGAGATCGGATGTCACGGCCAACAACTCGTCGACAGTCGGGGCACAGGCCACCAGCGTCAAATCGGCCTGGTCGGCAAGCATCGCCGACAAGCCCGACACCACCGATTCGTGGTCCTCGACGGCGCCGATTCGGCGGGGCAGTCGACGAAGTGGCTCTGAGAGGCATGTGTCACCGTCGTGACGTCGGATTCTCACGAACACTCTGATCGCCTCCCGCACCGAAAGTGTTTCATCGCCGCCCTCATGTAGCTCGAATCGAAGGGGTTGCGGCGCACGTACACCGTCGCAGTTACCGCCGCGGACCGGATCGACGATGGCGCCGACGTAGAGACTCCGCGGCTACCTCCGCTCGCGCGCGTATGCCTCTGAAAGTCGAGCGTATTCGGCACGTGCACGAACATGCTCGACATGGCGGCACGGTTCGGGATCTTTGTACCGTGGAAGAACAAGAATTAGCGGCCAGATGCTCATCAGGAACGTTGCTCCGCTGAAGAACGCATTCCAACCACCATTGATAATCTTGATCGGAACACCGTGCTTCTTCCAATAATAGTTCTTCACGACAGGGATGCTGATCAAGAAATAGACGGTACAGAAAACAAGCCAGTAGAGCAGGAATTCCGTGGAATCCATGACGATTCTCCTTGCGCTCGCACGGCGAATGGCGGTTGATCGACCTAGGATGAGTAGATCAAGCTAGCGGGACCGCGAATCGGAGGGACAGCCCGACAAACTTGTTGCTTGGACTCGTGAGGGCGGGGCCCGCAAAATCCGCGGGCCCCACTCACGTCCTATTTCTGCCCCGTGCCCTTACACGCCGCGCAGTTGACCCAATTTCCGAAATCACTGTGCCCACCCGTTCCATTGCAACGTGGGCACGTCGCCCGACCCATCCTGCGCAAGAACTTCATTCTGATCCCCTTTCACATAGACCGATACAGCTATGATTTTCACACTCGTATACCGAAACGCGCTATCGCTCGAACGGGTGACACGCAAGGACACATGTGTCCAATGAATTACCGAAACCTGCGGGTGGGCGCGGCGATGAATGACTCGAACTTGTAGTAGGCGGTTCGAGCGCGACGGGGTCTTCGGGCAGACCATCTTCGGACAAACCAAATGAGGGTTGGCGTGCCGAGAACACCCGAGTTGCCAGTCCCTTCTGGATCTGCGCGAGTTCCGAATGGGTAGTCGTCGCAGCTACGCACGAGAGTGGTGAGCGCAGGCAGAACCTCGACAGCATGCCGCTGGTGTGGGTGTTCGCCGATGTCGCTGTGGTCACCGGGGGACTGTTCCAGTCGGGATTGACTTCCCTAGGTTGTTCACGATCGTGAGCGTCGCGCGCTGACGTTAATCTCTGTGGCGTCATATTTCGGCCGGGAGAACTCCGGCCGGCCAGTCGTTTGTTAACTGCGGTGCTTCTCACCATATGCCTTGTGGATCGGCACATGTCGGTCGAACGGGGGATGTCCGGCGATCAGCATTGGTGTGAGCATGGTGACCGAAAAGCGTGTGGCCAGCGAGTTGCGGAGGAAATATGTTAGGCAGATCAGCAGTTCAGTACGTCCGGGTCCGCAACGCGGTCGGCATCGCGGTAGCTCTGGCCGCGGCCTCCGTCGCTGCTCCTGCCACGGCGTCTACGAGCCCGCTGACCGGAAGCGCTGGCAGCAGCGATACCGGCAGCAGCGTCGTCGACCTTGGCAGCAGCGTCGTCGACCTCGGCAGCAGCATTGTCGGCAGTGGCAGTAGCGGGCTCTTTGCGCCGACCCAACGGTGCGATGAATCGACCCTGTCCGGCGGCGAAGGCATCACCGACACTGTGCATCAGCTCGGTAGAGGGGGGCCGACGTCGTTCGTTCTGCGTTTTGAGACCTACGACGTCCCGGACCAGATCGAGGTCTTCTACGAAGGAGCCCTGCTCCACAACACCGGCTATATCGGCGACAACGTCAACGAAGGAACTGGTTCGGCAATGATCAATGTGCCGGCTGGGAATGCGACGTCGGTATTGGTCCGTGTCACCGGTCTCAGCGGCACCGATTGGGATTACACCGTCCACTGTCCGATCGTGTGACCTTCGACCGGTCTCCGGGACAGTGGCCAAAGGCCGTCATCGGAGCCGCCACCATCTCGCATCGTGCCCGTGGGTCTTTCTCATAGACCCACTGGCACTCTCACCTCCGCTTGGTACGTGAGGGGGCTGCCGCGGATGCGGCAGGATCCGTGGCGATGTCAGCAACAACATGATCGAGTGGAGCGTGCGTGCCGAAACCTCGCTCGCCGCCGAAGAGGCTGCGCTCGGATGCGGCTGTCAACCATCTCGATGGATGTTGCGCCGGTAGGGGGCGAAGACGCCGCTCAGCTTCGCGGTCATGTGGTCTCTGATCAGCCGCAGGAAATCCCACTGTCGACACACTCTCACGGCTCCGCAATACGCAATTCACCGATCGATGGACACCCCCCTGCCGGGAGGACGGCTAACATCACAGGGCTGCTGATGCGCAAATTAGGAGGGCATGTGCTGGCTGAATTGGTGAAGGGACAGAACATGCCTCTCCCCGGCACCGCTGTGCGCGTGGCGATCACAGCGGCAACGCCGTTGGACGTCTCCGCGGTGGTAGTCGGGAAAGACGGCAAGGCCCGCCGGGACGAAGACTTCGTGTTCTACAACGCGCCGACGCATCCCACCGGAATCGCACTCATAGCGGCCGGTACCGCCCTGGACTGCGAACTCGGACGCGCCGATCCCGACGCGGAAAAGGTTGTTGTGTTGCTGTCAGCCGATGACCGACCTGTTCCCGCATTCGAGGTGCGCCTGGTGACGGCCGGAGCCGACACCTCCGAGTCCTTTGCTCGGTTCCTGGTCGCACCGTCACACAACGAGACCGTGGTAATCGCCGTCGAACTGTACCTGCGCAACGACCAGTGGAAGGTCCGCGCCGTCGGCCAAGGATATGACGATGGACTGGCCGGGGCAGCAAAGGATCTAGGAATCGAGATCGAGGACGCCCCCGACGTCACACCGCACACCCCAGCTGATCCTCAAATCAGTTCTACACCCGCACATCAGGATGGCCCCGCCGGACCACTCGACTCCTCGCCAGCTGCCTCCCCACTCCCGATCACTCCCGAACCGGCCGTCGCCCCGCAAGCGCGGAGCGCCCCGGTGGTTGGGCCCGCAGCAGAACCGCAGCTAGTCGAACGGGCCCGCCGTTTGGACGTCGACATATCCGCTCAGCGTCGGCTGACCGAGATCTCATCGATGCTCACACGGCTGGTCGAGGTCATAGCCAGCACCTACCCACAGACCGAAATCGACCGCCGGATCACCGCCCTCGACCACACATACTCCAGTCGCTCCGAGCAGCTCAGCAAGACGATGGAGACTCTTCGATCGGCCCTGTACCACAAGTACCGAAGCAAACTTCCCAATGGGTGGGATCAGCTGAGCGACTATCCGAACACCAACGCGCCGACAACACCAGACCGATGGACGGACGAAGGCAACGCGCTGATTCAGCAAATCGTCCAATCCGGACCCGTCTTGCTCAAGGCCAACCGCCTAACGTTGATGTCAGAGCTGGTGAACGCGACCCGCGCGCTGCTCAGCTCCTACAAGAGGGCGGTAACTACCCTCGAAGATGAAACTGCACGCAGACACCAAGCCATCTACGAAGACGAGTTCTCGACATTTGTGCGCAAGGCCGAGTCGTCGGGACACTCAGCGATTCGCACCTGGGAAGCCAGCGCCCGTGCGACGCTGCCTCACCCACACCATACGATCCGCCCGGTATGGCTGTCGGATGTCGCCGCGACTGCATTGACCACCGGCGTGGGCACCTTACATTTTCCGCTCGGACAGGTCGCCGCCACTTCCGTCAACTACGACCTGGGCGTGAATCCGGGCCGCTCGACCTCCACCACACTGAGCAAGCGCACGGACCTTCCTCTGTCCCGGGCAGTCCATTCGATTCCCTACATCGTGGATCTCGACGAATGCGGCGGCTTCGTCACGGACGACAGGCGCATCGTCGAAAACGTGGTGTTGGACATGCTGGCCTTGCTGCCGGCCGGAAGGGTCAAGATCGACGCAGTCGACCCTGTTGAACTCGGCGCTTCCCTGAATTTCCTCTACGGTCTCGGGGATGCAGGCCCGAAGGTGTTCGGGGACAAGATATGGGGCAGCCACAACATCAGCGAATTGCTGATAGAACTAGAAAACCACGTTGCGTTCGTAACGCAGAAATACCTACAGGGCACGCACGAGACACTGACCAGCTACAATCGAGAGGCCGGTGAGGTCGCCGAGCCGTACCGGCTGGTGTTGCTGTTCGATCATCCAAAATCGTTCTCCAAGGACGGCGAGAACTGGGACCGAGAGGCCCTGACCAGGTTACGCCGTCTGGCTGACGTCGGCCGGCGGGCCGGTGTGTTCCTCCTTGCCACTGTCCCAGCGGCCACCTCACCACACGAGGCCGTCAAACCAGCAGAACTGAGCGCATTAGCCTCGGCCATGACCAGCGGCCGAGACCCGGAGATCGTACAAGCGTTGGGTCTTCCGACCAGTGGATCCAGAAAGGGACCGGTGCATCTGTCGGACATCATCTGGCAGCTGACATCGGACACCCCGCCTACCGAGCAGCAGTTGGCTGATCTCCTTGCACATATCGAACGCCAGATGCACGCTGCGGCGAACGTGCAAGTCGACCCGGCCAAGGTATACGCACTCGCACAGGCCGAGGCGCACCGCGCCGCTGCCAAGGGGACTCGACCTGACCAGGTCATCGCCGATCCCCACAATCCGAAGACCTGGTGGAGCGATCATTCCGCCAATGCTGCGGTGTCCCGATTCGGGCGCATGGGCGCTTCAAATGTTGCGGAACTGCGCATCGATTCCGGGGATTTTCCAGGCGCACTCGTCGGCGGTCGTACCGGTTCCGGAAAATCAGTGTTGCTGCACTCCTTGATTCTCGGCTGGGCGATGCAGTACCCGCCGGAAGAACTCGAGTTCTACCTGATCGACTTCAAAGAGGGCGTGGAGTTCAAACCATACGCAGCCGGGCTGTTGCCTCACGCTCGCATCGTGGCGATCGAAACCAACCGTGATTTCGGTATCAGCGTCCTCGAAAGCCTGGACGAGGAGATCGAGAAGCGAGGAGAACTCTTCAAAGCAGTGGGCGGCGGAGAGGTCAATTTCGGCACCTACCGGAGTCAGTCCGGCGAACAACTGCCGCGGATCATCCTGGTCATCGACGAGTTCCACATGATGCTGGAAGAAGAAGACGAGGCCAGCCGAAAGGCTGCGGCGCTGATCGAACGGGTCATCCGGCAAGGACGTGCCTTCGGCGTTCACGCAGTCCTTGCGTCTCAATCCGTGTCCGGAAGCGCCCAGAAAATTCGTGTGGCCCTTGATCAGATCAAGACTCGACTGGTTCTGTCGAGCTCGTCGAAAGACTCCGAGCTTCTTCTCGCAGACGGCAATGTAGATGCTCAACTGCTCGACAAGCCCGGCGAGGGCATCATCAATACCAAGGGAGGAGTGCGCGATGCAAACAACCGATTCCAATGCGCGTACTGGTCGGGACAGGATCGGGAGGACGTAATTTCAGCCCTGCACGCATTGGCCCAACAGCGTGGATTCACCCGCCGGCCAGTGGTGTTCGAAGGGAATGCTGAAGCGCCGATCACAGATCAGCCATCGTCGCTATTTACTCGTTCATCGCCCATTGGCGAGTTGGTGTTGCCCGTGGGTGCTCCCATGTCCTTGGCTGACCCGGTGTGTATGCGGGTTGCCCGTGCCGCCGGTGGGAATATGCTGGTAATCAGTCCGGATGCGCTCGACTCGCTCGCACTGATGACGGCGTCACTGTTGGCAACCGGCATCACCGTCGACGCCGTCGACTTCGCCGCGATGGCCTCACCATGGGACGAGGTTTTCAAGGGATTCACTGCGTACGGCGCCCGTCTGACGCACAGCCGTCAGTTCCCGTCCCTGCTGTCCGAACTCAATGAGCTGGTCATGGAGCGACATGCCCTCAACGACTTCCGTGGCCGTGGCCGAGTGCTGGTACTACCGGGTCTGCAGCGAGCACGCGACCTGAATCCCGACGACTACGACGACAAGTCGCCATCCAAGATCCTGGCGGCGATCCTGCGGGATGGTCCGGAGGTAGGGGTGCATGTCCTGGCGTGGGCAGATCGATACGCGACATTCCAGCGGCGGTTCGACCACGCATCCGCCCGCGAGTTCTCCCACAAGCTACTCGGTCCGCTCAACGAGTCCGATTCGCGGGTTCTGGCCGACTCCACAGCCGCCGCCAAGTTGACTCCGGCGCAGTTCCTGTACGACGATTTCGACACTGGTCGGCAGCTTGTGACTCGTCGGTTCAGTCTTCCGAAGGATCCCGTTCCGGATAAGACCCTTGTGGAGACAACGCAGTGGCTGTGGTCCTTGGCGGAGCAGTCGACGGATACGAGCGATGTCTGACGCGGCGCATGTCGACCCCGACGCAGTAGTTCGATTGGGTGCCGACTTGAACAGCTACACCCGCGTCGGTGATGAGGTCAGAGCGGCAGCGGCGTCCGCAGCCGCATCCGTGCTCCGGCACATCGATGCCGAACTCGACCGGCGCCGGCTCGAACTACAGCGGGCCGAGGACGCCTATGCGGCGTGCATGCGCGGCGAAGACGCCGACTGTAGCGTCGAACGACGGCAGGTGAACCGAGCCCAGGTGCGGCTGACCGTCGCCCAAGGGTGTCTGCAGCGTTTCCGGGTCGCTAAGGAGCAATACGACCAGGACAGTGCCCGATATCGATCCGCGGTGTCGCATGTCAACGACCAGGCACAGAGGCGACTAGCGCAGATCGCCACAGATTTGGGGATATACCAGCAATTCGCATTGCACACCAGCCCGGGGGGCGGACATACGGTGGCGTTCGGCGGTGGGGGCCGCCACACGTCGTCCGGAGCCAGTACCGGGGGCGGTTGGTCCGTCGGTACCGGCGGTCCTGGTCAATCGACGGGCGACATCGTGTACAGACCGCCCGGCATCCCTGACGGCTATTCGCTGGTGCCGCTGGCGCTGATCGATGATTCGGACAGCCGGGTGGGAGGTCCGGAGGACTTCAAGATGGACTGTTCTCCTGAGGATCTCGAGTGGGGATTCACAGCACTGCAGCAGGTTGTCCTGCCAGCACTGGCTCGTGGCAAGAGCCTGGACTACTTCCGAGATCGGGACACTCGCGATGGACTGATGGGCAATCGCAGCTACTCCGACACTTACACCGGATTCTTCGGTGCGTCGGAAGCTCCACGCTTCACCCGACAGGTGAACGGGACCTTTCGTATCGCGAATGGATTCCACCGCGTCTGGGTAGCCCGACGGTTGGGTCTAGATTCTGTTCCCGGCCAGGTGGTGGACTAGATGAGCCGACTGCACCGCAGCAGGGAAATCCATGCCCAGAACATCAACCGCCGTCGCGCCGCTGAATCCGCTGCAGGAGATCTATGGCGGGACGTGGTGTTCAAGCGGATCGAAGACCGGGAACTGGCCGACCTCGATGCGGCAGACCATCGTTTTCAGGCGTCGTTGATCGAATTCGACCTCGAGATCGACCGGATCCTGGGCACCCTGGACGGGCACTGACCAACACACTCGACAACCACCGGAGACCGAGGAGACGACATGGCCGGCGTCAACGCTGATCCCAGCTCACTGCGCACACTCCGCGCCGACATCGATCGGACGCAAAGGGAGATCAAGCAGGCGATCGCTCGCACTCGCGGTGCGTTGCGCAGCGCCCAGTGGAAGGACTCGATGAAAGATCAGTTCGAGCGAGAACTGGAATCGACACTGCGCACCCTCGATGCATTCGACCGCAACGCCGACCAACTCAAAGCGCACCTGGACCGGAAGGCCCGCGAATTGGACCAATACCTGGGTCGCTGAAGTATGACAGGAACCCATGTGACCTTCAGTATCGAGGCGACTTGTGGCTGGCCTAATGTTGCGGTGCGCTGCGATACCACCTCCCCTCAAAGTTCGACCCGGAGTTGTCGCCAGCTACGCACTTGTCCGGCGCCAAAGGAGGCTGTCGGAGCATGCACGGCACCGATGGTGGTTACGCTTTCTGTGGTGACGGCTATCGCTCAGACCTTGACCACCGAAGCGAGTGCTCGGCACACCTTCCTTCCTAGCCGAAACGTGACGGCCGAAGAGACAACTGTGGAATGCGTGCTCCGACCGGGTAGGACCGCACTAGTCGAAGCACCTTGCCGCAACGGGTGCGCCAATTCCGCCTCGTAGAATCGGTCCCGCGTCGTCCTGTCGGCATCGATGCGGCTATGGCAGCTACCGGATCCACGCTCGAATCCGGTACTCAGCGCGGGCTGGGTACCGGGAAGCTGGAGCGGCCCCTTATCTTCTGTTGGGTGGTCTAGCGGGGGCATGATCGCCTCACCGTTCTGTTCCCTGCGAGTGCATTGGTATTCGGAGGGTTCCGTCAACTCGAAGGAGTCCATTTCATGGGTGTTACTCTCGCCAAGGGTGGCAATGTGTCGCTGTCCAAGCAGGCAGCCAATCTGACTGCGATCACCGTCGGTCTGGGCTGGGACCAGCGCACCACCACCGGGGCCGATTACGATCTCGACGCCTCCGCGCTGCTGACCGGCTCGGATCGCAAAGTGTTGTCCGACCGGCACTTCGTGTTCTACAACCAGCTCAAGTCCCCCGACGGTGCCGTCGAGCACACCGGCGACAACCTCACCGGTGAAGGTGACGGCGACGACGAGTCGATCAACGTCGACCTGATCGCCCTCGACCCGAAGGTGACGAACATCTTCTTTCCGGTGTCGATCCACGACGCGGTCCAGCGGGGCCAGTCGTTCGGTCAGGTGATCAACGCCTTCATCCGTATCGTCGACCGCAACACCGGCATCGAGCTGGCCCGCTACGACCTGACCGAGGAAGCCTCCACCGAGACCGCCATGATTTTCGGCGAGGTCTACCGCAGCGGCGCCGAATGGAAGTTCCGCGCCGTCGGACAGGGCTACGCCTCCGGGCTCGAAGGCATCGCCCGCGACTACGGCGTCAACATCTGACCGACGCGACCGTTTCCTTCGGTCGTCCCGCCGCCGCACCGGCGCACTGAGCATCGACGCTCGGCCCAGTGCGGGGCGGGACGACCGCCTCAGACAGAAAGGCCACGTTCTGTGGTTCTGCGCATTTTCGGCGTCTCGTTCGCCGTCACGGTCGTCTCCCTGGTGGTGGCGTTCCTCTACGGCGGGCCGCAGGCGCTGCTGCTCGCCACCATCCTCGGCATCCTCGAGGTCTCGCTCTCCTTCGACAACGCCGTCATCAACGCCACCGTGCTCCGGCGGATGAGCGAGTTCTGGCAGAAGATCTTCCTCACCGTCGGCATCCTGATCGCCGTGTTCGGCATGCGGCTGGTCTTCCCGCTGGTCATCGTCTGGCTCGCCTCCGGTCTCGGCCCGGTCGCCGCCCTCGATCTGGCGCTGAACCCGCCGCCGGACGGTGCCGCGTACTTCCCCGACGGCTCCCCGAGTTACGAAACGCTCATCACCGCCGCGCATCCGCAGATCGCCGCGTTCGGCGGCATGTTCTTGCTCATGCTCTTCCTCGGATTCGTCCTCGAGGAAAAGGAGATCACCTGGCTGTCGTGGCTCGAGCGTCCCCTCGAACGGATCGGCAAGCTCGACCAGCTCGAAGTGGTCATCGCCACCGCCCTGCTGGTGCTCACCGCGGTGTACATCGCCCCGGACGATCAGACCTCCACCGTCATGATCGCCGGCGCCTTGGGCATGATCACCTACATCGCCGTCAACGGACTCGGGGAGCTGTTCAACGTCGAACACGACGACGCGCAGGCCGGTCGCTCCGGTCCGACCGAGCTGGCCAAGGCCACCGGCAAGGCCGGGTTCTTCCTGTTCCTCTACCTCGAGGTGCTCGACGCGTCGTTCTCCTTCGACGGCGTCATCGGCGCGTTCGCCATCACCGCAGACCCGATCATCATCGCCCTGGGCCTGGGCTTCATCGGCGCGATGTTCGTGCGCTCCCTGACGGTGTACTTGGTCCGGCAGGGCACCCTGTCCGAGTACGTGTACCTCGAACACGGCGCCCACTGGGCCATCGGTGCCCTCGCCTTGATCCTGCTGTACTCGATCGGCACCCACGTCTCGGAGATCGTCACCGGCCTGGTCGGGGTCGTCCTCATCGTGGCCGCCCTGGTCTCGAGCATCGCCCGTAAGCGCCGCAATCCCGACGACGATGTCGATACCGCCGATCGGGTCTCGGTGTCCGTGTAACCCCGTCACCGTTCACGCCGCGGCCTCCCTCTGGGGTCGTGACAGCGGTAAATGTGGTGATGCCGCCGGGCTCGGTCCGATGCGGGCCCTGCGGCATCACTGGAGGGTCGCTGGGCAAGCCGGCCGTTTCGCTGGCTTGCCCACCAGCCCTCAAGCGATGCCAACGGGCGTCACTTGTAGAGATTCAGCGGTCCCGCATCCATCGTCAGTTGGCCGCGGTGGTCGAGTAGCGGACGGTATTCGGAGTTCGGTCGACTGTAAAGTTCGACAGCATCGATTTCGACGCCGTGAGCTCTGTTCCACACGATCGCCGGTACACAGGTGTAGATGTTGTCGTGCCGCTGCGCGTGCCGCGCATCGACGGTGACGACATCGCCGGCGCCGTTGTCCACGGCGAGAGACACCTTGTAGCGATGGAACGAGCCGGTTCCGTTCGACTGGGCCGAGTACGCCACCGGAACAACGCACACGATGTCGTCGTTGAGCCGGATCTCGACCTTCTCCACGGCGCGGCCGCGTCGGCCGGCGTCCCGGCCGATGTCACCACAGTGCCGGACTGCGCCTGCGGCGACGACCGGAGTGAAGTAAGGATTGTCCGCGGTGCCGAACTGCGCGGCAGTCTCGACGTGGCCGTCCCGGAACAACACAAGGGCGTACACGTCGTAGTCGGTTTCGGAATTCCACGAAACCGTGGCGGTAATTGCTGCGGTCTTGGCCATCGATACACGCTGGCCCTTGTCGAGATTGATCTTGCCTTTCGCCAAGTTCACCTGCGTCGGGGGAGCCGCGGCCGGAGCCGGGACAGCGGGGGCGTCGTCGACGGTGACGCCGTGCTCGGTGACCAACGCCGCCAGACCGCCCTCCCAGCCGGCCGAGACATTGCGGACCTTCCAGCGCCCGTTGTACCGGTAAACCTCGAGCAAGACCGCCGAGCGTTCCGTGGTCAAGCCCACCGCCGGCGCCGTCACCACCGCACCGGTGGCCTGACTGGCCGTCACCGCCAGCGACGGAACCGACGACAGCGGACCGGGAACCGACCCGTCGACGGCGACCGCGACCACGATCCTCGCCACCGCCGCCGGTACGGCGTGCAGATCTACCCGTACCTGACCCGAGGACACCAGCATGACTGCGCCCTCGGGGGACCGCGGGTTGTTGAAAAAGACCAGGTCGTCATCGCTACGGACCTTGCGATTGTCACCGAGCTGGAAAACGAACAAGTCAACACTGCCCGGCGCGGTGCCGGTGACGGCAAGGGTCGTGGCCGCAGTGTCGATGCCAATGTTGGCACCACGCGTCAAGGTGGTCACAGCGCAGTCATTCCTCTCGGGATTGCGGTTCGGAGGGACGATCAGTGCCGCCTACAAGTCATGACGGAACTGATCAAGGCGACCTGTTTCGGCGAGGCCGATGTCGGGCCACCGACAGGATGCCCATCCTCTGGAGGACCCTTCGATCCTCGAAAACGGTCGTGGTATCGAACTATTCGTACACGACGCAGTCACTACCCTCACGAACTGCATCCCAAGCTGGCCATCGGTGGTACTTCGAAAGGATCCCTAGGGGTATTCGCACCCGGATCCGATTGCCCGAGCAAACGCAACGGGTAGGTACGAAATTGCGCTGGTCCACGGCTTATGACCGTCGATGGTCCGCGTGTGGCTCCGAAGTGCAGGGAAAAGCAGGAGAAGGCCAGCTAGTGTCCTTCTGGGGCTGTTGGATGTGGTGCTCCCACGCAGACAGGTGCCTCGATCAGATTCGCCAATGCGACCATGGAGGGACGATGTGGTAGCCACGCCCGTCCGGCGGAGAAGAGCCTAGCGCCGATCGGTATGCAAGCGCTCAGCAAAACCCTCTACACCAAGCCCGCGCAAGGACTTATTTCCGCCTATCTAAATTCATTTATGACGGCTTTTCCTACATATGTGACAGTTCCAAGAATTGGCGGTAGCCACCATATGGCGATACCGAACATTTCCCCTGCCCCATAGTCCAGCTGACTCCACGGAATATTCCAAAAGAAGATAATTACACCGACAATGAATCCAGTCACGAAAGCGGTCCAGGCGGAGCGCCCCAAGATAAAATCCGATGCTACTGTCACTGCAAAGGCCATCAACAAAGACAAAGCGGTGGCGAGGTACAGACCATCCGGGAGATACGTCTCGCCTGTTGCATGGTTACGGCCCGTGGGCCTATCGCCAACATTGACGAACAGCCACAACAACGCACAGGTGGCCAGACCGAGCAGAAGTAACCCCACCGCACGAGATGCGATATCCCCCGGCCGCGTCTGAGATGTCGTCATCGGGATCCTCTCGTAGATCTGCTCAGGACGCAGGAAGCATAGAGGATTTCACAGGAGCCGGTCTTCTCGCCGCGACATTGCATGGAATGCTGCCGTCGTGCGCTGTACCCGGCCGAAGCTGACATCTGGCCGCTGACCCCATCGATGTCCAGCTCGCCGGGGCGCTGCATACGGTTCTTACGCATCGGCAGAGCTGACCGGGGACCGAGCAGCGTCACCGATGGGGTTTCTCCCACGGTCGTTATGAGTGGACTTCCCGACGACGGTGAGCTCGGAGCAGTCCACCTTCGCGCTGGCATCAATGTAGAAGGAGCCTGCGAACTGTTCAGCCAGACCACCTCGAAGCACTGGCGCCAGGTCAGATTATCGACCAAACAGATGAAATTTCTCACGAGAGCAGATGTTTCCCTTCGTCAGGAAATACGGTCCACTACGAGCAACTCACTAGAAAGGATTTACACAATGAAGACAATGAAGCGGATCCGACAAGGTGTCGCCTCCATGGCCCTATGCGCTGCTGTCATAGGGGCTCCGCTAGCGCTGGCTCCCGCTGCGAACGCGGTGACAGGCTGCAACTTCTGGGCAGGAACCGACAACCGAGCCTACGCACAATGCTCGGGCGGCTCGGGATACGTCCGAGCCGGAGCGCGATGCAAGACTTGGTATGGGGGGCAAGTCACCGCTTACGGTGCTTGGGTGCGAGCAGGACAAGTCTCCGTCGCCAATTGCGGATGGCCCGGCTTTGTATGGGGGGCTCACGGACCCATCGTCTGGTTCGAGACGAAATCGTAAGTAGAATCCAGCGGCGGTAGCGACCGACCAACGGAGCGGAATAGCCGCTTCTGGAGCTCTTAGATTCACGACGGTTTATCCAGGCCAGCTGGCGAAGATGCCAAATTGCGTTCCCGGCACAGTGTCAGCTTGGTTTTCGACCTCGTCGAAGACACTAGCGATGTCGCCCAGTTGCTTCCGGGCGGCGACGCCGCGCTCGTAGTAATCGGGATCCAGTGTGACGTCCTGAGTAATCAACTCGTCCCGCCTATCCAGATCCGGCTGTGGTGCTCGGATCGGCAACGGGCGGTGCACAGGCCCTGGGGCCGATCAGGTGTGCTCGCACCACGGAGGCGCCGGACTGGGAGGTCATGGCGAGCGGCATCAGCGGGGTGTGGCCCCAGCGGTCGATCGGCAACGGCCACGTCTGGCACCAATCGGGAACATCTGCCGTGACCGGTTCGAACAGATGCTGAGCGAGCAGTCGAGTGTTGGAATGCTCGTCCAGAAAAGACTGGATCTCGGCCCAGTCCCGGTACACCGCCACCACATCGACACCAGCGACCACACTCGTCAGCTCCACACGGTGGCCGTCACCGGTGCCGACGTGCACCGTGTCGTCGGTGCAGACGATGTCCCACGTCGCGGCCGTCTGATCTGGACGAATCCGAGCCCAGCGGTAGCCAGCACCAACAGCAACCGCTCACGGCGACCGAACAGGCCCTGCGGCCACGCGGTGATGGGGAGCCCCGGTATCCGCGAGGCCACAATGTCGGCAATCTGAGTCAGTCGGTCGCGGCGTGCGGCATCGAGCAGGTGCCGGACGAAGGCGCTGCGGCCCGGTGGGGGCAGGCCGGGGCGGGTGTGCAGGATGTTGATGACGGTGAGCCGCCGGCGCTGGGCGGCCACAGCGGCGGGGTTGACGCGGACGGCCTTTGCCGCGGTGAGCGGGTCGGCAGGCAGCACCTCGTAACCAAAGGCGGTGCACCAGTCGATGAACAGCGCCCATGGGTGCCGGTCCCGGGCCGGCAGTTCTTCGGCGGGGTCCATCGCGGCGGCCGCGGTGTCGCAGAGGTGTTCGCCGGTCACAATCTGAGGTTCGTCACGGCGTTGTTGATCAGGGGGCGTGTTCGCGGGCGTAGACCTTGAGCATCGCGGGAGTGGTGTGTTTGATATGCGGGTAATCCTGTGCGATCTCGATGACTCGGCGAGGATCTCGGGTAGGCCTGGGTGACGAACCCGGCGCGCGGCGAGTGCCCGCCGAGCCGGGCGACGAGTTCGGGGTCGTAGCCGGCACGCTGAGCGCGGCGGCGGATCGCCTGGTGCACCGCCCCCGACAACGGCGTGATCGAGAGGTTGCCGTCTTGCGGATCGCCCGCAGCAGCGGTGCGTTCGCGGCGGTGCGCGGGCGGGAGCCGCGGCAGAGGTGCGCGTCGAACAGCGGGGCGATGCCGAGCAGCCGGATCATCTGTTTCGGTGGTGCCGGAATGTCACGCGCCTCGGTCCAGCCTCCCAGCGGCCCGGGCAGCGTCGTGATCTTCCCCTTCCTCCCGGCGAGGAGCCGGCCGAGTCCGACGGCCTTCTGCGCGGCCGT
>NZ_WVTE01000246.1:0-37921 GCF_009939605.1 Rhodococcus sp. YH1
CCTACTTCAATGCCGGTGCCCTCGAGAACCTCCGCGAGGTCCCGTGTACGAGCGTTGTGGTCGTCACCGACGCGTTGAGCGAACAGCGGGGAGTCGTCGACGAGCTCCGCGCCCACCTGCGCGCGGATCATTCTACGTCGGGCTCGGAATACCGCTGCCCGCAGGCATTCTGGACGGAATTCTGTGACATGGACACATTGACCTGGCTGCTGCAGGGGTTCGAGCAGGCGGCGACCCCGATGAACCTGCTCTACGCGTGTCTCGGTGTCCTGCTGGGGACCGCGGTCGGAGTACTGCCGGGCATCGGGCCCGCGATGACGGTGGCGCTGCTGCTGCCCGTCACCTACAACGTGAGCCCGAGCGCCGCGTTCATCATGTTCGCCGGCATCTACTACGGCGGAATGTACGGCGGGTCGACGACCTCGATCCTGCTCAACACCCCGGGGGAGTCGTCCTCCGTGATCACCGCGATCGAGGGCAACCGGATGGCGAGAGCCGGGCGCGCGGCGCAGGCCCTCGCCACCGCCGCCATCGGCTCGTTCGTCGCCGGATCGATCGGCACGATGCTGCTGGTGCTCTTCGCTCCCGCGGTGTCGCGCTTCGCCGTGACTCTCGGTGCGCCGTCGTATCTGGCGATCATGCTGCTCGCGCTGGTCGCCGTCACCGCCGTCCTCGGCAGTTCCAAGCTCCGGGGCTGCATCTCGCTGTTCCTGGGCCTCGCGATCGGACTGGTCGGAATCGACTTCCTCACCGGGCAGCCCCGCGCCACCTTCGGCATTCCGCAGCTGTCCGACGGCATCGACATCGTCGTCGTCGCGGTCGCGGTGTTCGCGGTCGGTGAGGCGCTGTGGGTGGCCGCGCACCTGCGCCGCCGCCCCGCCGAGGTCATCCCGGTCGGCCGTCCGTGGATGGGCCGCAGCGACTGGAAGCGGTCGTGGAAGCCGTGGTTGCGCGGCACCGCATACGGATTCCCGTTCGGCGCGCTGCCGGCGGGTGGTGCCGAGCTGCCGACCTTCCTCTCGTACATCACCGAGAAGAAGCTGTCGAAGCACAAGGACGAGTTCGGCAAGGGCGCCATCGAAGGCGTCGCGGGACCGGAGGCGGCGAACAACGCCTCCGCGGCGGGCACCCTCGTGCCGATGCTGTCGCTGGGTCTGCCGACCAATGCGACCGCCGCGGTGATGCTGACCGCCTTCGTGTCGTACGGAATCCAGCCCGGGCCGACGCTGTTCGAGAAGGAACCGCTGCTGATCTGGACGCTGATCGCGAGCCTGTTCATCGGCAACTTCCTCCTGCTCGTCCTCAACCTTCCCCTTGCCCCGCTGTGGGCCAAGCTGCTCCGCACGCCCCGGCCGTATCTGTATGCCGGCATCCTGTTCTTCGCCGCGCTCGGCGCGTTCGCCGTCAACCTGCAGTGGCTCGACCTCGCCCTGCTGCTGACGTTCGGCCTGCTCGGGCTCATGATGCGCCGGTTCGGTCTTCCGGTCCTGCCGTTGATCATCGGGGTGATCCTCGGGCCGCGCATCGAACGTCAACTCCGCCAGAGCTTGCAGCTCGGGGGCGGCGACTGGGGCAGCCTCGTCACCGAACCCGTCGCCATCGTCGTCTACATCGTCATCGCACTGCTGCTCGTCGCGCCGCTCGCCGCCCGGTTCGTCCACTCGCGCCGGCCTGCCGTGATTCCGGCCGGCACCCCCGGTGACGACTCCAGCGAGACCCGAGAGAAGGCCCACGCATGATCGTCGTCGGATTCACCCCGGACCGGTACGGCGGAGCCGCCGTCGACCACGGCATCGCCGAGGCCCGGTTGCGCGGCACCTCACTTCTCGTGATCAACACCTCCAGGGGCGATGCCCTCGCCGACCGGTCGTTCGCCGCCCGGGCACAGCTCGAGGCGCTGGAGGAGAAGTTGTCCGGAAGCGGCGTCGAGCACGAGATCAGGCAGACGGTCGGCGACGAGACCGTCGACGTGATCCTGGACGCCATGGAGCCCGACGAGGCGCAACTGCTGGTGATCGGGGTCCGCGACCGCACACCCGTCGGCAAGTTGCTTCTCGGCAGTACCGCCCAGCGGCTGCTGCTGTCCTGCCGCAAACCGGTGCTGGCGGTCAAGCCCGAGGAGGGGTGAGGCTCCTCGCCGCTCCGGGTAGCTCACCCGCCGAGCCCGGTGACCCGCATCGTGAGGTTGAGCCGGCCCCGCGTCATCCCCGACGCGGGGTCGGCCGTGCCGGGAAAGACTTTGGGCACACCGTGATACGCGAGCCGCGACGGACCGCCGAACACGAACAGGTCGCCGGATTCGAGCCGGACGTCGCGGTGGGGCCGGCCGCGGCTCTCGGTGTTGCCGAACCGGAAGGTGCACGCGTCGCCGATGCTGAGCGACACGATGGGGGCGTCGCTGCGTTCGTCCTTGTCCTGATGCATGCCCATGCGGGCGTCGCCGTCGTAGAAGTTGATCAGCGCGGTGTCGGGGGTGTAATCGTCGCCGGCGTGCGGGTCGTCGTACGCGGCGACGAGGGCACGCCGCCCGAGGTCGCCCAGCCGGTCCGGGAAAGGGGCGACGGGAGCGTCGTTCACGTCCACCGCGGTGCGGGTGTAACGGTACGGCGACCAGTGCCACCCGAGGCAGACGGTCTGCACCGACATCCGGCCCCCGCCAGGCAGGGCGGTGTGACGGATCGGCACGGGCCCGCGCGCCCAGTCCCGGCAGGCGGCGACGAGGCGGCGTTGCTCCTCGACGTCGAGCCAGCCGGGCACGTGCACGGCGCCCGGGGCGATCTCGACGCGGGCGCGCGGCACGGGGAACAGGGCGTCGCTCACGGGTGCCGCCTCGTCTGCCATTCCCGGTAGCGCCCCGGAAGGCACACCGCGCACGGGCGGTATCCGGCTGCGACGGCATCGGATTCGTCGGCGAAGAAGACCCGGTCCCGGACGTACCCGCCGCGGGCGATCGCCCGCAGCGCCGCGCGGCAGTCGAGGCGACCGTAGATCCGGCCGCGCCGGTGCCCACCGACGGACCCGGGGATCGGGCTGCGGTAGGGACGGCCGTCCGCGCCGAGCAGCGTGTAGCCGGTCATCGGGCGTCGTGCAGGACGAGGCCGAGGGTGCGGCGGACGCCGGCGCGGACGGTGCTGACCCCGTGCCGGACGGGGGAGCGGGTCCAGCCGCGCGCGGAGGGGGTGGGCCGGTCGCGGGTGGTGAAGATCAGCCCGTGACCCTGCTGCAGCACGGTGACGGTGCCGCGGGACTGTGCGCGGGCGCGTTGCTCGACGAGGAGGAACTCGCCGCCGAGGTGGTCGTGGCCGGGCCGGTCGAGGCCGATCACCACCTGCAGCGGGAACACCAGGTCGCCGTAGAGGTCGCGGTGCAGGGCGTTCCAGTCGCCGGTCGTGTAGCGCAGCAGGATGGGCGTCGGCCTGGCCTGTCCGGCGGCGTGGCAGGCGTCGAGCCAGTCGCCGAAGTCGTCGGGCCAGGGCGCCGGGTCGCCGAGCCGCTGCGCCCAGTCCCGTGCGACGGGCAGCAACCGGTGGTAGAACGCCGCGCGCAACCGGGTGATGCCCTCGGGTACGGGGTCGCCGAAGTAGCGGTAGGTGCCCTTGCCGAAGCGGTGCCGTTCCATGTCGATCGTGCTGCGGAAGCGGCGGTCGTCGTCCCACATCGCGGCGACGCGCGCGCACTCGTCCGCGGTGAGCAGCGGCCCGGTCTGCGCGCACCCCGTCGCGTCGAGTTCGGCGACGAGCGCCGGCCAGTCCTGAGCATCGACCCGCGCGGTGAGCGAGTCGGTCCGGTTCCCGGTGGTCATGGTTCCTCCTCCGCCCGGGCTGTCCCACCCGGCCCACCGGGTAGACGTCCGTCGGGCGGGGAACGTGAGATCCGAGCGGGAGGTTGTCGCGCCGAGGGGGCGGTTGTCGGGCACGCCACTCGCACGTTGCCACAACAACCTCCCCTTCGTCGCGGGAGTCACCCGTCGGCGAGCTTGGTGAGGAGGCGGGCCAGTTCGGTGCGTTCGGGGCCGTCGAGGTGGGCGAAGAACTCGGTGGCCTCGGCGTCGCGGGCCGCGTCGAGTTCGGCGGCGATGCGACGGCCCTCGTCGGTGAGGTGGACGCACACGGCGCGACGGTCGGCGGGGTCGGCGACGCGACGGGTCAGGCACCGGGCCTCGAGCCGGTCGATCACCTCGGTGGCCGATCGCGGCGCGATGCGCAGCGCCTTGGCGACGTCGCCGAGGCGCAGCGGCTGAGCGGAGTGGCCGACGACGTGCAGCGCGCGGTGCTCGTGCGGGGACAGTTCCCACGGGACGAGGGTGGCGTGCCAGCGGCGTCGCAGCGTGCGGGTGGCCGTCATCAGCAGGTCGCGCAGCGCCGGGTCGGTGGGGGCGTCGGACATGATGCGGATCATACCTCACTTGACGGCTGCCTCTTAGTGAGGCAACCTCAACAAGTACGTTTCGTGCCTCACGAAGGAGGTGATGGGCATGATGCAGCCTCCGCCCGGCGGCGGGCCGGGACCGATGCGGCACGCCAAGCCCGACCCGCGCGACCGCGCCCAGCTCGAGGAATCCCCCGTGAGCGTGCGCCGCATCGGCGCGCTCTTCGCGCCCTACCGCTGGCAGGTCGCGCTCGTCGTCGCGCTCATCGTGGTGTCGTCGGTGATCACGCTCGCCAACCCGTTCCTCGTCCGCACCCTCATCGACCACGCGATTCCCGACCAGGACGTGCCGTTGCTGCTCGGCGCCGTCGGCGCGATGCTCGCCGTCACCGTCGTCGCCTCGATCCTCGGGGTGGTGCAGACGTGGATCTCCACCACGGTGGGCCAGCACGTCATGCACGACCTGCGCACCCGCGTGTTCGACCACCTGCAACGGCAGTCCCTCGGCTTCTTCACCCGCACCCGCGGCGGGGAGATCCAGTCACGCCTGACCAACGACATCGGCGGCATGCAGAACGTCGTCACCTCCACCGCCACCTCGATCGCCGCCAACGTCACCACCGTCGTCGGCACGGCCGTCGCGATGGCGGTGCTCAGCTGGCGGCTGTCGCTGCTGTCCCTGCTGGTGCTGCCGCCGGCGATCTGGCTCACCCGCAAAGTCGCCCTGATGCGCCGCGAGATCACCGCCGTGCGCCAGCGTCGCCTCGCCGACATGCAGACCCAGATCGAGGAGAGTCTCTCGCTCAGCGGCGTCCTGCTCGGTAAGACCCTCGGCACCGGCCCGGCCATGTCGACACGCTTCGCCCGCACCTCCACCGAACTGGCCGACCTCGAGGTCCGTTCCCAGCTGTCCGGTCGCTGGCGCATGGCCACGATGAACATCGTCTTCGCCGCCATCCCCGCCCTGCTCTACCTCGTCGCCGGCCTGCCCGCGACGTAGGGCGGGATGACCATCGGCACCCTCGTCGCCTTCACCGGCCTGCAGGCCACCCTGTTCCGGCCGCTGATGAGCCTGCTCGACGTGGGCGTGTCGGTCACCGGTTCGCTGGCGCTGTTCAGCCGCATCTTCGAATACCTCGACCTGACCGTCGAGATCGGCGAACCCGCGAACCCGGTGCGGCTCGACCTCGACCGGATCGCCGGCGCCGTGCGGTTCGACGACGTCCGCTTCCGCTACGACGGCGCCGACCGGGACGCGCTGGCCGGCATCACCCTCGACGTGCCCGCCGGCTCACACGTCGCTCTCGTCGGCGAAACAGGTTCGGGAAAGACGACTCTCGGGTCGCTCGTCGCGCGGCTGTACGACCCCACGTCGGGGCGGGTGACGATCGACGGCGTCGACGTGCGCGACCTTCCGCTCGCCGACATCGCGAGCCTGGTCGGGGTCGTCTCCCAGGAGACGTACCTGCTGCACGCCACGGTCCGGGAGAACCTGCGCCACGCCAAGCCCGACGCGACGGACGCCGAGATCGAGCAGGCCGCCCGCGCCGCGCACATCCACGAGCTCCTGTCCTCGTTGCCGGACGGCTACGACACCGTCGTCGGGGCGCGCGGACACCGCTTCTCCGGCGGCGAGAAGCAGCGCCTCGCCATCGCCCGCACCCTGCTGCGCGACCCGCGCATCCTGGTGCTCGACGAGGCGACGAGCGCGCTCGACAACGAGACCGAACGCGCGGTGCAGCAGGCCCTGGACGCGGCCCGCCGCGGCCGCACGACCCTCACCGTCGCGCACCGCCTCTCGACGATCCGCGACGCCGACACGATCGTCGTCCTCGACCGCGGCCGCATCGTGGAGCAGGGCAGCCACGACGAACTGCTCGCCCGCGGCGGCAGATACGCCGCGCTCGCGGCCCGCACGGAACCGCAGGAAGTCGGCGTGTAAGCGGCGCTCCCCGCGGATCAGCCGGACACCGAGAGGACGCCGGTGCGCAGGCGCCGCACCGCGTCCGCCGCCGGCACCACGGCGGCGCACCGCGCCGCGAGGTAGTGCAGCGCCTCGGTGTGCTCGCGCCGGGAGAAGTCCGCGACGCCGTCCGCGACGACGAAGACCTGCACGTCCTGCATGAATCCGTCCAGCGCGGTGCTCAGGCACCCGATGTGGGCGTAGACGCCGGTGACGACGAGCTGGTCCCGGCCCCACGCGCGCATCCGCTCCCGCAGGTCGGTGCGGATGAACGCGCTGTAGCGCCACTTGGTGAGCTGCACGTCGTCCTCGCGCGGCGCGAGGTCGGCGACGACGGACGTCAGGGCCGGATCGTCGGCCAGGCCGGGACCCCAGAAATCGGTGAGCAGCGCCCGCTCGGCCGGATCCTGGTCGCCGGGCTGGGCGGTGTAGACGACGGGAATGCCCGCCTCGTACGCCGACCGCCGGATCGCGTCGATGTTCGGGACCACCGTCGCCAGCGGATCCGCCGCGCGGTCGAAGGCCCGCACGAAGTACTCCTGCATGTCGTGCACGAGCAGTACCGCCCGCCGCGGGTCGATGGTCCAGTCGACGGTGTTGGCGGGCAGGTCGGTCGGCAGGGGATAGGACACGGACTTCGGCAGGGCCATCGCAGGATTCGCTTTCTGTGGTCGAGCGGAGTCGGGATCAGTGCTGCAGGGTGGCGGCGAGCGCGCGACGCAGTCCGGCGCGGCTGGTCTTGCCCACACCGGTGCGGGGGAAGGTGTCGACGAAGACCACCTTGTCGGGGATCTTGTACGCGGCCAGGCCCCGCTCGCGCAGGAAGGTCCTCAGCGCCGGGGCCTTCGGGGCCTCGCCGTCGGCGACGACGAACACACACGTGCGCTCCCCGAGGTAGGCGTCGGGCACGGCCACCACCGCGGCGTCCAGGACCCCGGGGTGGGCGAGCAGGTGGTTCTCCACCTCCTCGGCGGCGATCTTCTCGCCGCCCCGGTTGATCTGGTCCTTCGCGCGGCCCTCGACGACGACGTAGCCGTCCTCGGTCAGCCGCACGAGATCTCCGGTGCGGTAGAACCCGTCGGCGGTGAACGCCGACGCGTTGTGCCCGGGCGCGTCGTAGTAGCCGCGGATCGTGTAGGGACCGCGGGTGAGCAGGTGGCCCGTCGCGCCCGGGGCGACGGGACGGTCGGCGTCGTCGACCACCCGGATCTCGTCGTGCGGGCTGATGGGCCGGCCCTGGGTGCCGACGATGGTGGCCTCGGGGTCGTCGAGCCGGGTGTAGTTGACCAGGCCCTCGGCCATCCCGAACACCTGCTGCAGGGTGCAGCCGAGTTCGGGCGTCACGCGCGCGGCCGCCTCGGCGCCGAACTTCGCGCCCCCCACCTGCAGGACCTGCAGCGACGACAGGTCCCGGTCGATACGGGGCCGCGCCGACAGCCACGCCAGTGCGAGCGGGGGCACGAGCGACGCCATGGTGACCCGCTCGCGCTCGATCAGCGCGAAGGCGGTGTCGGGGCTCGGGTCCGGCGCCAGCACGATCGTGCCGCCGGCGTGCAGGACCCCGAGGATCCCGGGTGAGCTCATCGGGAAGTTGTGCGCCGCCGGCAGTACCACCAGCATCCGGGTGCCGGCGTCGACGCCGCAGATGCGGGCCGACTCGCGCACCGAGTACAGGTAGTCGGTGTGGGTGCGCGGGATCAGCTTCGGGGTTCCGGTGGTGCCGCCCGAGAGCTGCAGGAAGGCGACGGATTCCGCTTCGACATCGGCGAATTCGCCCGGCTCGTGCTCGCGCAGCGCGTCGAGCGGGGTGAACTCCTGGGCGTCGCCGGCGACGACCACGACCGGCGGACGGTCGAGGTTCGTGCACACCTGCCGGGCCAGGCCGCGGTAGTCGAATCCGCCGTGCTCGCCGGCGATCACGTACGCGGCGGCGTCGGTGAACCGGCAGAAGTACCCGATCTCGGCGCTGCGGTGCGCGGGCAGCGCGAACACCGGCAGCGCACCGAGCCGGAACACCGCGAAGACCACCTCGGTGTACTCGACGATGTTGGGCAGCTGCACCAGCACCCGGTCGCCCGGCCGGACGCCCGCGGCCGCGAGCCCGGTGGCGATCCGGTCCGCGGCGCCGGTGAGTTCGCGGTAGGTGAGGCGGCGTTCGGTGCCGCGGGCGTCACGGCCGACCACGGCGACGCGCTCGCCGTGGCGGTCGGCCCGCACGGACAGGAACCGGACGAACGTCTCGTCCGTCCAGTAGCCCGCGGCGCGGTAGAGTTCCGCGAACTCCTGGGGGTAGCCGGCGGTGGCAGCCAGGGGAGTCCGGGTGGCGGCGATCGTCACGGAGTTCCTTTCGATCCGGTTCAGGCGCGCAGCGTGGCGCCGCCGTCGACGTACAGGGTCTGCATGGTGATGTGGCGGGCACGGTCGGAGAGCAGGAACTCGACGGCGTCGGCGATGTCGGCAGGGTCGGCGATGCGGCCCAATGGAATCCCCACCTTGAACGAGGCGGCGTCGCCGTCGATCGCGGTGCGGGCGCCCGCGTCGTCGGCCGGATCCGGCCACAGGGACCGTTGCATCGCCGTGTCCGTGGAGCCCGGGGCGACGACGTTGGCGCGGACCCCGAACCGGGCCAGCTCGAGGCCGAGCACACGAACGATCATGTGGGCGGCGGACTTCGACGCGCCGTATGCGCCCATTCCGGCGCGGGGCACACCCGCCGAATTGGAGCCGACCGTGACGATCGCCCCGCGGCGACGCTCGCGCATCCCGCGACCGACGACGCGCAGCACGTTGATCAGGCCGGTGACGTTGACGTCGAACATCCGCTGCCACTCGGCGGGATCGGAGTCGAGCACCGACCCGGTGGTGAAGACGCCCGCGACGTGGGCCAGCGCGTCGACCGGCCCGTGCTCGGCCTCCACTCGTGCGACCGCCTCGGCGACGCCGGCCGCGTTGCACACGTCGAGACCGTGCACGGGGGCGGCCACGTCGAGCAGCGCGGCGGTCTCGGCGAGGCCGTCGACATCGCGGTCGGCGAGGACGACGCGGTGCCCGGCCTTCGCGAGGGTCAGGGCGGTGGCGCGGCCGATGCCCTGGGCGGCGCCGACGACGAGGGTGACGGACCGGCTCACCGCCGCACCCCCAGCGCCTCGAGCACCGTGCCGAACTTCGTTGTGGTCTCCGCGAGTTCGTCGAGCGGATCCGACCCGGCGACGATGCCGCCGCCCGCGTGGGTCGTGAGCGTGGTGCCGTCGGCGTCGAGGACGGCGCAGCGGATCGTCACCATCCATTCGCCGTCGCCGTCCCGGTCGGCCCAGCCGACGGCGCCGGCGTAGAAACCGCGGTCACCCTCCAGTTCCTGGATCAGCGCCCGGGCGGGGGCGGTCGGCGTGCCGCAGATTGCGGGGGTCGGATGCACGGCGAGGGCGAGGTCGAGGGCGGTGACCGACCGGTCCCGCAACCGGCCCGAGATCGGGGTGCCCAGGTGCCAGAGCTGCCGGGTGGTCGTCAGGGTCGGCGAACCGGGGATGTCGAGGTCGGTGCACAGCGGTTCGAGGCTCGCGCGCAGGGCGTCGACGACGTGGGCGTGCTCGGCGAGGTTCTTCTCCGACGCGGCGAGGCGCCGGCCGGTGCGCCGGTCGACCTCGGGGTCCGGGTGCCGGGGCGCCGAACCGGCGAGCGGATGACACGTGACGAGGTCGCCGCGGCGCCGGACGAGCACCTCGGGACTGGCCCCGACGAGGTGCCGGCCGGTCCACGGTCCCCCGGCGGCGGTGAGGTCGACGACGAATCCGTTGCCGGAGGGGTCGTTTCCGGCCAGGCGGGCGAGCAGCGACGCCGGGTCGACGGGTGCGTCCGCCCGCAGGAGCAGCGCGCGGGCCAGCACCACCTTCGCCAGGTCGTCGGCCGGGTCGCGCAGTTGCCGCAGCGCCGTGGCCACCCGGTCGAGATGTTCGTCCTCGGTGGGCAGCGTCGCGGCGATCCGCACCGGCGGCAGCGCGACGGTGACGTCCCCGACGGGGTCCGGCTGGTGCCGCAGCGCGACGGGCGCGGTGAGGGCGGCGTGGTGGTCGGGTGCGAACGGCAGCGCGCCGACGACGGCGGCCACCGAGCCGGCGCGCAGCGCCGCCGCGGCCTCGCCGGCCGAGTCGAACCGGGCGTCGACGCCCTCCGCCACGACGGTGCCGTGCGGACGCGACAGCACGAACGGGGCGGCGGACCCGATCTGCCGCGGGGCGGCGGTGCCGATCTGCCGCGGGGCGGCGGTGCCGTGCGCGGCGACGGCCGGTGCTTGCATGTGCGCAGACCTCTCGTAGTGGTGACAGGGACGGTCGCGGTGCCGTGCACCCGACCCAGCAGAACATATACGGTTAGCCTAACCTTTGGTATCGTCACGTTTCGCGCCGGACCGGCTTCACCTCTCGTGATGCGATACGGCACAGTCGAATTCGACCGTAGAAAGGGGATCGATCGTGCCCACGTCCGGCCCGTCGACCTCGGCATTTCCGCTGACGCGGGCCCAGTCCGGCGTATGGTTCGCCCAGCAGCTCGACCCCGCGAACCCCGTCTTCAACACCGCGGAATGCGTCGAACTCCGCGGCGACGTCGACGTCGCCGCGGTGACGCGGGCGGTCCGGGAGGCCGTCGCCGAAGCCGAGGTGCTCACCGCGGCCTTCGCCGTGGAGGCCGACGGATCGGTCCTCATCCGTCCCGGCGCGCACGAGGCGCCGGAGCCCGCCGTCGTCGATCTGCGCCGCGAGCCCGAGCCGGAGGCGGCCGCCCGGCGCTGGATGGCCGGCGACCACACGCGCGTGCTGGATCCCGCCCGCGAGCCGTGCCTGCGCGTCGCCGTGCTCCGCCTCGGCGACCGGCACGCCGTCCTCTACCTGTGCATCCACCACCTGGTGATCGATGCCTACGGCTTCGGCCTGCTCACCCGGCGCATCGCCGAGCGCTACACCGCCGACGTGCTCGGGCTGCCGGTCCCACCGGCCAGGTTCGCCCCACTCGCCCCCGTCGTCGCCGAGGAAGCCGCCTACCGTGCGTCCGCGGACTTCGCCGCCGACCGGGACTTCTGGGCCGGCTACCTCGACGGCGCCGAGGACGCCGTGACCCTCGCCGACGGTCCCGGCGGCATCGCCGTCCGCTGCCGCGGCGTGCGCCTGACCCTGACCGCCGAACAGCAGCAAGGGCTCTCGCGGATCGGCAAGGCCACCGGCGCGAGCTGGGGCGACGTCGTCACCGCCGCCGTCGCCGCGTTCCTGCGCGCCGCGACGGGACGCGGCGACGTGATCGTGGGATTCCCGGTGATGAACCGGCTCGGCAGCGCCGCGACGACCGTGCCGATGTCCGCGGTCAACGTCGTGCCGCTGCGCCTGCGTCCCGAACCCGCCCGCACCCTCGCCGATCTCGTCGCCGAGGTGCGTGCCGCCGTGGCGGACTGCCGCCCGCACCACCGCTACCGCGGGGAGGACATCCAGAACGACCTGCGCCTGCCCGCGGGCTCCCGGGGCGTCGTGGGGCCGTCCGTCAACGTCAAACCGTTCGGCGACCGGCTGCGCTTCGCGGACCTGCACGCCGCGGTGCACTCCGTGGCCCGGGGCCCGCTGCAGGACTTCATGGTGACCGTGCGGCCGCTCGACCACACCGGCGGCCTCGAAGTCTGGGTGGACGCGGATGCCGACGCCTACACCGCCGACGACCTCGCGCGGCACGCACGCCGTCTCGAACTGCTCCTCACCCAAATCGCCGCGCTCGCCGATCCGCACCGGCCGCTGGCCCGGCTGCAGATCCTCGGCGCCGGCGAGCGCCGCCGCCTCCTCGTCGAGCGCAGCGGCGACGACCTGCCGGTGCCGACGGACCTCACGCTGCCGGACCTGCTGGCCGCGCAGGTGGCCCGTGACCCGGACGCACCCGCGGTGCGCGATGCCGCCACCGCCCTGACCTTCGGCGAACTGGCCGCGCGCTCGCGCCGCCTCGCCCGTCACCTCCTGAGCCGCGGGCTCGGCCCACAGCGGCGCGTCGCCGTCGCGTTGCCGCGCCGCGCCGACACGCTGGTTGCGCTGTTCGCCGTCCTCGAGGCCGGCGCCACGTGCGTTCCGCTGGACCCCGACCATCCCGCCGAGCGGCTCGCCCACGTGCTCGCCGAGACCGTACCCGGTGTCGTGCTCACCGGCGGCGACGGCGCCGCACGTATCGCCGAGATCTCCTGCACCGCGGGCCTGCCCGATCCGGTGAACCTCGACGGGCTGGACCTGTCCGGCTACGACGCCGAGCCGCTGACCCGCGCCGAACGCGGCCGCCCGCTGCACGAGCTCGACATCGCCTACGTCATCCACACCTCCGGTTCGACCGGCCGGCCCAAGGGCGTGGAGGTCCCGCACCGCGGCGCCGTCAACCTGTTCCACAGCCACCGCGAGCGCGTCTTCTCCCGTGCCCGCGCCGAGGCCGGCCGCGACCGCCTGCGGGTCGGGCATGCCTGGTCGTTCGCGTTCGACGCCTCGTGGGGCCCGCATCTGTGGCTGCTCGACGGACACGAGCTGCGCATCGTCGACGAGGCCACCCAGCGGGACCCGCACCGGCTCGCCGAACTCGCCGGCAGCGAGGGCTGGCACTTCGTCGAACTGTCGCCCGCGCAACTCGAGCAGATCGTCGAGGCCGACCTGCTGCCCGCCGGTACCGTGCCGACGCTCGGCTTCGGCGGCGACGCCGTCACCGACGCCCTGTGGCGGCGTCTGCGTGAGCGCGACGGCGCCGCGTTCAACTTCTACGGCCCCACGGAGGGCACCGTCGACGTCCTCGTCGCCGAGGTGGGGGACGCGGCGGAACCCGTGATCGGCCGGCCGGTGGCGAACCTGCGCGCCTACGTGCTCGACGCCGCGCTGAACCCGGTCCCGGAGGGCGTGGACGGCGAACTGTACGTCGCCGGCCCCGGCGTGGTGCGCGGCTACCTCGGCGCGCCCGGCGCGACCGCGGCGCGGTTCGTGGCGAACCCGTTCGGCGACAGCGAAAGCCGCATGTACCGCACCGGCGACGTGGTGCGGTGGACCGCGGACGGCCACCTCGTCTACCGCGGCCGCCGGGACGACCAGGTCAAGATCCGCGGCTTCCGCGTCGAACTCGGCGAGGTCGAGGCGGCGCTGCAGGAGCTGCCCGGCGTCGCGCGGGCCGTCGCCGTGGCGCGTCCCGACGCGACCGGCACCGCGCGGCTCGTCGCCTACCTGGTGGGCGGCGACGGTGACCCCGCGACGGCCCGCGAGCTCGTGGCGCGGTGGCTGCCGGCGCACATGGTGCCGTCGGCGTTCGTGTTCCTCGACGCGCTGCCGCTCACCTCCAACGGGAAGGTGGACCGCACGTCGCTGCCGGAACCGGACTTCGGGGCCCTCGTCGGCGGCCGCGCGGCCGCCACCGAACGCGAACGCGTGCTGTGCGCGGTGTTCGCGGACGTCCTGGGCCTCGACACCGTCGGCGTCGACGACGACTTCTTCCTCCTCGGCGGTCACTCCCTCGCGGCGGCCAAGCTGATCGCGAAGGTCCGCGACGCGCTCGGCGTGGAACTGCCGATCCGCACCGTCTTCGACCACCCGACCGTCGAGGGGCTCGCCGCGCAGTGCCCCGACGATGCCGCGGCCCTGCGGATCCCGCTGCGCCCGGTCGAACGCGGCGACCGTGCACCGCTGTCGGCGGGGCAGCAGCGGCTGTGGTTCCAGTTCCGGCTCGAGGGCCCGAGCCCGACCTACAACGTCCCGCTGACGCTGCGCCTGCGCGGCGTCCCCGATCCGGCGGCGCTGCACGAAGCGGTGCGCGCGGTGCTGGACCGGCACGAGGTCCTGCGCACCGTGCTCGAGGACCACGACGGCGTCGGCATGCAACGCGTGCTCGCCGCACCCGGCGTGCCGTTCACCGCCCGCACCGTCGCGGGGGCCGACCTGGACGCGGCGGTGGCGGCCGCGGCGCGGCACGTGTTCGACCTCGAACGCGAGATCCCGATCATGGTGATGCTTTTCGAGGGCGGATCCGCGGAGGCCGTGCTGCTGGTGCTCGTGCACCACGTCGCCGCCGACGAGTTGTCCGCCCCGATCCTGCTGCGCGAGCTCGGCGCGGCCTACGCCGCCGCGGCCGCCGGGAGTTCCTGGACGCCGGCGCCGCTGCCGGTGCAGTACGCCGACTTCGCGGTGTGGCACCGCGAGATCCTCGGCGACGGCGACGGACTCGCCGCCCGCCAGCTCGACTACTGGCGCGCCCGGCTCGACGGGATGCCGGAGGAACTCGACCTGCCCACCGACCGGCCCCGCGGCGCGACGGCCACGTTCGCGGGCGGCACGGTCGAACGGCTGGTACCGCCGCACGTGGCCGATGCGCTGCGGGCCGTCGCGCGCGGTGCGGGCGCCACGATGTTCATGCTCGTGCACACCGCCGTCGCCGTCGCCCTCGCGCGCAGCGGCGCGGGGGAGGACATCCCGATCGGCTCGCCCACCGCGGGCCGCCCCGCCGCCGAACTGGACGACCTCGTCGGGTTCTTCGTCAACATGGTGGTTCTGCGGACGGACCTGTCCGGCGATCCCACGCTCGCCGAACTGCTCGCCCGGATCCGCAGCACCGACCTCGACGCCTACGCGAACCAGGACCTGCCGTTCGACCGGCTCGTCGAGGCCCTGAACCCCTCCCGCAGCGCCGGCCGGCACCCGCTGTTCCAGGTGCTCGTGCAGCACCGCACCCCGCCGGTCGTCGACGCCTTCGCCGGCCTGGAACCGCGGGTGTCCACCGTCGACACCGGCGCCGCCCTGTTCGACCTGACCTTCGACGTGGTCGAGGACGCGGGCGTCGGCCTGCGGGTGCGGGTGGAATACGCGCGGGACCTGTTCGACGCGGCCACCGCCGACGCGCTGGCCGCCCGCGTGGTGCGCGCCTTCGCGGCGCTCGCGAGGGATCCGCGGACCCGGCTGTCCGCGCTCGACCTGCTCGCCGACGACGAGCGCGACCGTCTCTGCTCCGGCAGCCCGTACGTATGTATGGACGACGTCGAAGACGTCGGCGTGGACACCCTGGGTGAGCTGTTCACCCGCCAGGCGCGGCGCACCCCGACCGCGACCGCGCTGGTCACCGCCACCGGGACGCTCACCTTCGGGGAACTGCACGCCCGTACCAGTCGGCTCGCGCGGCACCTGATCCGCCGCGGCGTGGGACCCGAGACGGTGGTCGGGCTGATGCTGCCGCGCGGCACCGACGCGATCGTCGCGGCCCTCGCGGTGTGGCAGGCCGGCGGCGCCTACGTCCCGATCGATCCCGGGTACCCGGCCGAGCGCATCGAGCACATGCTCGCCGACTCGAGGCCCGTCCTCGTCCTCGACGAGGCCGCGCTCGCCGCGGTGGACCCCACGCTCCCGGACACCCCGCTCGAGCCGGGCGAGCATCTCGGCGCAGTCTCCGGCGACGGGGCCGCCTATGTCGTCTACACCTCCGGCTCGACCGGGCTCCCCAAGGGCGTCGTGGTGCCGCACCGCGGCGTCGTGAACCTGGTCGCGACCCAGCGGCGCCGGACCGTCGGCCGCGCGGAGGACCGGCCGCTGCGGGTGCTGCTGACCTACGCGCTGTCGTTCGACTCCTCGATCGACCCGCTGCTGTCCATGCTCGCCGGGCACACCCTGTACCTGCCGGACGCCGACCTGCTCGCCGACGCCGCCGCCACCGTCGCCTACGTGCGCACCCACCGCATCGACGCCGTCGACTGCGTACCGCTGCTCATGACCGAACTGCTCGCCGCCGGCCTGTGCGAGCCCGCGGCGCCGCACCGTCCCAGCCTGCTCGCCGTCGGCGGCGAGGCCGTGTCCGCGGACCTGTGGTCGGCGCTCGGCGCGTTCGACGGGGTACGGGCGCTGAACATGTACGGCCCCACCGAATGCACGGTCGACGCCACGGTCGCCGAGATCCGCGGGGCGCGCCCGCACATCGGGGCGCCGATCGACGGCGCCCGGGTGTACGTGCTCGACGACCGTCTGCGCCTCGTCACGGCGGGCGTGGCCGGGGAGCTGTACGTCGGCGGGCCCGGCGTCACCCGCGGCTACCTGAACCGCCCCGGGCCGAGTGCGGCCCGCTACGTGGCCGATCCGTTCGGCGCTGCGGGCGCCCGGCTCTACCGCACCGGAGATCGGGTGCGGTGGATCGACGCGGGCGGCGACCGTCCGGTGCTCGAGTACCTCGGCCGCAGCGACGATCAGGTCAAGATCCGCGGGTTCCGCATCGAGCTCGGCGAGATCGAGGCCGCGTTGTCGGCGCACCCGGCGGTCGCGGGCTGCGTGGTCGTGGCCCGGGAGGACGAGCCGGGCCGCCGCCGGCTCGTCGGGTACGTCACCGGCGCCGGAGCAGATCCGGAAGTGTTGCGGCAGCACGTGTCCCGTAGTCTGCCCGAGCACATGGTGCCGGCCGCGATCGTGGTGCTCGACGAGTTCCCGGTCACCCCCAACGGTAAGGTCGACCGGCGGGCGCTGCCCGCCCCGGTCTTCGCGCCCGCCGGGGCGTCCCGGGCCCCGGCGAACGACCTCGAGCGGCGCCTGTGCGCGGTGGTGGCGGAGGTGCTGCGCCTGGACACGATCGGACCCGACGACGATTTCTTCTCCCTCGGCGGTGATTCCATCGTCTCGATCCAGCTCGTGTCGAGAGCCCGGGCGGCGGGACTGCGCTTCGCCGCCCGCGACGTCTTCGAGCACCGCACCCCGGCGGGCCTGGCCCGCATCGTGCAGGTCGACACGGCACCGGACGAGACGGAACGCACCGCCGCCCTGGGTCTCGTCCCGGCGACCCCGATCGTGCACGACCTCCTCGACCGCGGCGGCCCCTACCGGGGATTCGCCCAGTCCCGCCTCCTGCACGCGCCCGTCGGGGTCGACCTCGGCACCCTGGTCGCGGCGGTGGGCCGGGTGCTCGCGGTGCACGACGCCTTGCGTACCGTGTTCGATCCGGCGGCAAGGACATTCGACGTCCGTGCCGCGGACGCCGTCGATCCGGCCACGCTCGTCACGCGGGTGGATGTCCGGGGACTCGACGAGCGGTCCCGCTCGACGGTGCTGTCCGAGGAGACCGACGTCGCCTGTGCCGCCCTGGATCCCGAGACCGGTGACATGATGCGGGTGGTCTTCTTCGACGCCGGCCCAGGGCGTCCGGGCCGGATCCTGGTGGTGGTGCATCATCTGGTGATCGACGGGGTCTCGTGGCGGATCCTGGTCCCGGACCTGGCCGTCGCGTGCGAGGGCACCGAACCGGCCGGCGGGGGAACGCCGCTGCGGACGTGGGCGCGGGGGCTGCTCGACCAGGTTCCGGCGCGGCGCGGCGAACTGGGGTTGTGGCGCCGCGCCCTCGAACCGGCCGGGTGCGTGCGGATCGCGGGGCGGCGGGTGGATCCCGCGCGCGACACGATGGTGACGGTCTCGAGGGTGCAGGTGCAGGTCCCGGCGTCGGTGACCGAGGCGCTGCTGACGACGGTGCCGGAGCGCTTCCGCGCCGGCGTCGACGACGTGCTGCTCACCGCGCTGGCGCTGACGGTGGGCCGGGTGTGCGGCGGTGGGGCGGTCCCGGTGGACCGGGAGGGGCACGGACGCGAGGAACAGGTGGTTCCTGGCGCCGACCTGTCCCGCACCGTCGGCTGGTTCACCAGCCTGTATCCGGTCCGCCTCGACGTCTCCGGGGTGGATCTCGCCGAGGCGTTCGCCGGCGGCGACTGCGCCGGGGTGGCGCTCAAGCTCGTCAAGGAACAGTTGCGGGAGATCCCCGACAACGGAATCGGGTTCGGCATGCTCCGCCATCTCGATCCCGAGTCCGGGACCGAACTCGGGGCCGCACCGGCACCGGAGATCGGGTTCAACTATCTCGGCCGGCTGACCCTCGGCGAGGGGGACGGCGGACCGTGGACGGCCGCTCCGGAGGCCGGCGTGCTCGGCGGCACCACCGACGAGGCGATGCCGGTGAGCCACGCGATCGAGGTCGGCGCCGTCACCGAGGAGACGCCGGCCGGACCGGTGCTCCGCGCGACGTGGGGTTACGCCACCGGGGTCGTGCCGGCGTCCGTCGTCGCCGAGTTGGCGCACGGCTGGGTCGCGGCGCTGTGTGCGCTCGCCGACCACGCCGCGCGCGACGACGCCGGTGGCTTCACTCCCTCCGATCTGACGCTGAGCGACCTCGACCAGTCCGAAATCGACGATTTCGCACTGGAATTCGGGTGAGTGCCTCGGCGCTGGGCCCGGAGGTGCGCCGCATCATCGATGCGGACCGTCGACAGCGGAGTAACGACGTGTTCTTCGATCGGGACGGACAGGACACCGTCCCTCCTGGGGCGTCGGTACGCTCCGGGACCGCGTAGGCCACGGAGCAGTGGTCGGGGTCCTACAGGGGCAGGGGACGGTTGTCTACCACGCTTTTCATGACGAGAGTGGAGCTGAGGCGCCCGACGCCGGGGAGGGTGGCGAGGGATTCGTCGTAGAGCTTCTGGAAGGCGGGCAGGTCGCGGGTGATCACCCGCAGGAGGTAGTCGGGGTCGCCGAACAGTCGTTGCGCTTGCAGGACATGGGGTATGGCGGCGACGGCCGGTTCGAATGCCTCGAGGGTGTCGCGGTCGACGGTGCGCATGGTGACGAAGACGAGCGCCTCGAACGTCAGGCCCAGGGCGCCGGCGTCGAGCTGGGCGCGGTAGCCGGTGATCGCGCCGGAGCTCTCCAGCGCGCGTAGGCGGCGGTGGCAGGGCGAGATGCTGAGTTGGACCCGATCTGCGAGTTCGGTGACGGTGAGCCGCCCGTCTTGTTGGAGCTCGGCAAGGATCTTTTTGTCGACGTTGTCCATGTGGAAGATTTTCCCCCAATTACACGGTTCTTGTGAAAACTATGGGAACGAATTCCAGGTCGATCTCCCTAATCTCTCTATCGGGAACCGCCAGGCGTCCTGGCGGTCCGAGAGTGTGAAGGATGAGTGAGGTCATGGCGGTCGGTACCGTTGCTGCGTTCTGGGCGGTGTCGTTTCTGTTCGTGCTGACGCCGGGGGCGGATTGGGCGTACGCGATCGCGGCGGGGCTGCGGCACCGCACCGTGGTGCCCGCGGTCGGTGGGATGTTGTCGGGGCATCTGGCAATGACCGCGGTGGTGGCGACCGGCGTCGCGGCGCTGGTGGCCCGTTCGCCGTTGGTGCTGACCGCGTTGACGGCGGTCGGGGCGGCGTACCTGGTGTGGCTGGGGATCGCGATGCTCGTCAAGCCCTCGGCTCTGCCGCAGACCGGGGCGGAGCAGGCACCGGAATCGTGGGTGCGGCAGGCGGTCAAGGGTATGGGGACCAGCGGGCTGAATCCGAAGGTGCTTCTGCTGTTCCTGGCGCTGCTGCCACAGTTCACCGACACGGACGCGCGGTGGCCCCTCGCGGTGCAGATCGTGCTGCTGGGTGTGGTGCACACGGTCAGCTGCGCGGTGGTCTACACGGGGGTGGGGACGGGGGCGCGGGTGGTGCTGCGCACCCGCCCCGCCGCGGCGCGGGTGGTGACCTGGATTTCCGGTGCCGCGATGATCGGAATCGGTGCGGTACTGCTGATCCAGCGGGTGGCCGGATAGGCCTGCCACGGTGGGTTCGGCCCGTGCGCTACGAGCGATCCGGCACCGACCGCAATGACGAGTAGGCCGTGGGTCACGGTCGGTGCGCCGTAGCGACGACGCGCGAGGACCGTGAGGTAACCGGTCCGCGGAACGACGCGATTCAGCCGTCATGAGGCGACGAGGATCAGTGCAGACAACCGTGCGCAGGACCGGGGACGTAGCGCTTGGCGCCCGCACCGAGTTCGGTTAGCCTAACCAATCAGGTCCGGGCGGGTGCCCGGCGAACAGACATGTGGGAGTTAGCGATGCGGGTTGAGGGACGGGGCCGGCTGCGCCGCGCAGCGGTGTTCGGCGCGACGGCGGTGCTGGCCGTGGGCCTGGTGGGGTGCGGCAGCGACGGTGGCTCCGGCGAGGAGCCGGCCGCGGACGCCACGCGCACGTTCGAGGCGCAGAACGGGCCGATCGAGATCCCGTCCGACCCGCAGCGCATCGTCGCCTGCGGCTACGCGGTGCTACCGCTGCTCCAGGCCGAAGCGAATCTCGCCGCCGCCTGCGAATGGACCCGCGAGCTCGACAACATGGACGCGGAGACCAAGGCCGCGTACGAGGCGCTGCCCAAGGTGGCGCCGGACGGGGCCGTTAGCGAACTCGACTACGAGGCCGTCGCCGCCGCCGCGCCCGACCTCATCATCATGGGCGTGCCCGCGCGCGTGCAGTCGCAGCTCGACACGGCCAAGCTCGAGGCCCTCGCTCCGGTGGTCTTCCTCGGCCTGACCAACCCCGGTGACTGGCGCGGCCTCGGTGAGCAGTACGCCGACGCCGCGAACGTGTCCGACGCCTACGGCGAGTACAAGGAGCAGTACGAGGCACGCGCCGCGGAGATCGCCGGGAAGTACCGCGGCACCCTCGGGAACCTGACCTTCGCCGGCGTCTGCAACGTGTGCGGCACCGAGCCCGGTGAGTTCTTTCGTGAGTACGCCTCGTCGTACACCACCAACCTGTTCGAGGACCTCGACCTGCAGTTCCCCGGTCAGCCCGCCAACCCCGAGGACGTGCACGGCGAGTACCTCTCCGTCGAGGAGATCGGCCGGAACCTCGGGAACGTCGACGTCATCGTCTACGGCGTCGAGGCCGACGGCTCGGTCTCGCCCGAGCTGCAGGAGCTGATGGCCTCCCCGCTGTGGCAGTCCCTGCCCGCCGTGCAGGCCGGAAATCTGGTTCCGGTCAAACATTCCCACGCCGCGACCTACGAGACCGCGCTGCTCGCACTCGATTCCATCGACGAGGCGCTCGCCGCGCTGCCCGCGAACCGGCAGCAGTAGCCCTCCCGGCACCCACGGCCCCCCCGTCCGGCGACCCGGGGGCCGTGTTCGTCGCACCTCGCACCCGTTCGTTAGGCAGATATGACCCGCACCTCCGCGCTCGAAGACATCGTTCCCCTCTCGCCGCTGCAGCAAGGCCTGCTCTACCTCAGCACCGTCGCCGCGCCCGACGACACCGCCCGTGCCGCCGGAGCCGTCGAACCGGACGCCTACACCGTGCAGTCCGTGCTGCGCCTGACCGGGCGGGTGGACGAGGACACCCTGCGGACCTCCGCGCAGGCGCTGCTGGACCGGCACCCCGCCCTGCGCACGTGCTTCCGCCCCCGCAAGGACGGCCGCACCGCCGGCCTCGTCGTGCGCGGCACCGAAGCCCCCTGGCGCAGCGTCGATCTGACCGGTCTCGAGCCGGACGTCGCGGAGCGTCACCTCGCGGACCTGCTCGCCGAGGATCTACGCGACTGGTTCGACCTCACGCGGCCGCCGCTGATCCGCTGGCTGTTCGTGCGATTCGGGCCGGACGACGTGCGGCTCGTGCTCACCGCCCACCACATCGTCGTGGACGGCTGGTCCACCCCGATCCTGGTGCGCGAACTCCTCGAGATCTACGCCGCGGGCGGTGCCGCCACCGGCCTGCTTCCGGTCCGGCCCTACCGCGACTACCTCGCGTGGCTCGGCAGGCAGGACCACGACGCCGCCCGCGCGTTGTGGCGCGAATCCCTCGACGGACTCACCGAACCGAGCCTCGTCGCCCCGCCCGGCGCCACCCGGGCCACGACGCCGACCGCCGCCGTCGCCGTCGAGGTGCCGGCCGGACTCGGCGACCGGCTCACCGGCCTGGCCCGCGACGCCGGCGTCACCCTCAACACCGTCCTGCAGACCGGGTGGGCGCTGCTGCTGTCCGGGCTGCTCGGCCGCGATGACGTCGTCTTCGGCGCCACCGTCTCCGGGCGACCGCCGGAACTGGCCGGCGTCGAATCCATGGTCGGGTTGTTCATCAACACCGTGCCCGTGCGGGTGCGCCTGGATCCCCGCGCCACCGTCACCGAGCTGCTGCGGCGCGTGCAGCTGGCGCAGTCCCGCACCGTCGACCACCAGTACCTCGGCCTCGCCGAGGTACAGCGCGACGTGGGACTGGGGGAGCTGTTCGACACCCTCACCGTCTTCGAGAGCTATCCCGTGGACCGCGACGCGCTCGACCGTGCCCAGCGCGCCGGCGGGGTCACGATCGCCGCCGTCGAGGGCCGCGACGCCACCAACTATCCGCTCGTGCTCACCGCGGGCGTCGCCGACACCCTCGTCATGACCCTCGACTACCGGCCCGGCCTGTTCACCGCGGACGACGCCGCCGCCCTCGCCGGCCGCCTCGTCCACATCCTCGGCGCCCTCGCCGCCGCGCCGGACCGCCCGGCCGCCGCGCTGGACCTGCTCACCGGCACCGAACGCGACCGCGTCCTCGGCACGTGGTCCGTCGCGCCGGCCGCGCCCTCGGACGGCACCGTCGCGGCGCTGCCCGCCTCGGCGGGGCCGGAAACCCTCGCGGTGGTGTGCGGCGCCGAGGAGCGCACCTTCGCGGAGCTCGGGGCGAACTCGGCGCGGCTCGCGCGCCTGCTGATCGGGCTCGGTGTCGGACCCGACGTGCTCGTGGGCCTGGCCCTGCCACGCTCCGCCGCCACCGTGGAGGCCGTCCTCGCGGTGCTCTCCGCCGGGGGTGCCTACCTGCCGCTCGACCGGTCGTACCCGGCGGAGCGGTTGGCGCACATGGTCGCCGACGCCCGCCCCGGTGTCGTGCTCGCCACCCGTGCCGTCGCCGACGAACTCGGAGCGACCCTCACCGGCAGCGGCGCGCGCCTCGTCGTGCTCGACGACCCGGACCTGCGCGCCCGGCTCGCCGCGCTGCCCGCCGCCGCGGTGGCCGACGCCGATCGTCTCCGCCCGCTCCGCCCCGGTCACGCCGCGTACGTCGTCTACACCTCCGGCTCCACCGGCCTCCCCAAGGGTGTCACCGTCACCCACGCCAATCTCACCGATCTCGTTGCCGCGCAGCGGGAGACGATCATGCGGTCGGCGTCCGGCACGTGGCGGGTGCTGCTGACCTACCCGTTCGCCTTCGACTCGGCCGTCGCCGCCCTGACCTGGCTGCTGTCCGGGCACACCCTGCACGTGCTGCCCGACGAGCACCGCACCGACACCGCGTTCGTCGTCGACTACGTGCGGACCCACCGCATCGATCATGTCGACTGCGTGCCCGTGCTGATGAGCGGTCTGCTCGACGCCGGTCTGCTCGACGGTGACCGCCACCGGCCCGCCAAGGTGACCGTCGGCGGCGAGGCCGTCGGATCGGCGCTGTGGCGGCGCCTCGGCGCCGCGGACGGCGTCGAGGCCTACAACTGCTACGGCCCCACCGAATGCACGGTCGACGCAACCTGCTCCCGTATCGAGGGAGACACCGTGACCATCGGCGGACCGACCCCCGGCACCCGGCTGTACGTGCTGGACCGGTGGCTGCGACCGGCACCGCCCGGCGTGGCCGGGGAACTGTACGTCGCCGGCGGGGGTGTCGCCCGCAGTTACGTGGGACAACCCGGCCGGACGGGGGAGCGGTTCGTCGCCGACCCGTTCACCGGCCGGGGCGAGCGGATGTACCGCACCGGCGACGTCGTGCGGTGGTTGCCGGACCCGGTCGACACCGAACGCGGTGCCCTCGAATACGTGGGCCGCGACGACGACCAGGTCAAGATCCGCGGGTTCCGCGTCGAACTCGGCGAGATCGAGGCCGCGCTGGGTGCCGTGCCGGGGGTGCGTGCCGCCGTCGTCGTCGCGCACACCGACGCCCGCGACGTGCGCCGCCTGGTCGGCTACGTCACCGGAACGGCCGAGCCCGTGACCGTCCGCACCGCCGTCGCCGCCCACCTGCCCGAGTACCTGGTGCCCGCCGCGATCCTGCGGGTCCCGGAACTGCCGACCACCGCGAACGGCAAGGTGGACCGGAAGGCCCTGCCGGAGCCGGACTTCGGGGCGCTCGCCGGATCCGGTGCGCCACGCACCGCGACGGAGTCGGCGCTGTGCTCCGCGTTCGCGGAGGTCCTCGGCCTCGACCGCGTCGGCGTCGACGACGACTTCTTCACCCTCGGCGGCGATTCCATCGTCTCGATTCAACTGGTGTCCCGCGCTCGCGCCGCCGACGTCCGGATCACCGCGCGCCAGGTGTTCGAACTGCGCACCGTCGCCGCGCTCGCCGCGGCCTGCGAGTCCGGCACCGGTGACGAGCAGCCGGCGCGGCCCGCCGTCGCGGCCACCGGCCCGGTCCCGCTCACCCCCATCGTGCGCGAAACCCTCGACCACGGAGGGGATCTGCGGCGCTTCGCGCAAGCCCGCCTGCTGATCGCTCCGGCCGGGCTCACCGAGGCGCACCTCGTCGCGGCCGTCGACGCACTGCTGCGCACCCATCCCATGCTCCGCTCGCGCCTGACCGTCGCCGGCGGCGACGCGGACTGGGTGGTGCCCGAGGGTATTCCGGACGCGGCGACGGCGGTGCGCCGGGTCGACGCGGCAGGTCTCGACGACGCGCGGTGGCGCGCCCTGTTCGAGGCCGAACGCGACCGCGCGCTGGCGGACCTCGACCCCGCGGCCGGGCAGATGATCCGCGTGGTGCTCCTCGACGCCGGCCCCGACGCGGCGGGCCGCGTGTTCGTCGCCGTGCACCACCTCGTCGTCGACGGTGTGTCGTGGCGGATTCTCGTGCCCGACCTCGCGGCCGCCGTCGATCGGGTGCGCCGCGGCGCCGCGCCGGACCTCGAGCCGGCCGGCACCTCCTTCCGGAACTGGGCGCTCGGGCTCACCGAAGCCGCCACGTCCGATCGCATTGCGCAGTCTCTGCCGCGCTGGCAGGAGATCGCCGAGACCACCGAACCGCCGCTGGGCGCCCGCCCGCTGGATCCGGCGCGCGACACCGTCGCCACCGCGCGGTCGCGCGAGGTGCGGGTACCCGTGGCGGTCACCGAGCAGATCCTCACCACCGTGCCCGCCGCGTACCGGGCGGGCGTCGCGGATGTGCTGCTCACCGCCCTCGCGCTGGCCGTGACGTCGGTGCGCGGCGGCGACGTGCTGCGCGTGCACCTCGAGGGCCACGGCCGCGCCGAGCACGCCGTGCCCGGCGCCGACCTCACCCGCACCGTCGGCTGGTTCACCACCCTGTACCCCGCCGTGCTCGACGTGTCCGGCATCGACCCGCACGAGGCCCTCGCCGGTACCGCGGCAGCCGGAACCGCTCTGGCCCAGGTCAAGGAGTCGCTGCGGGCCCTGCCCGACGACGGCCTCGGATTCGGGCTGCTGCGCCGGCTCGCTCCCCAAGGAACGCGGCACTTCCCGGGGTACCGGGCCCCCGACGTGATGTTCAACTACCTCGGTCGGATGACGCTCGGGGAGAACGCAGGTCAGGCGTGGACCGCCGCGCCGGAGGCGGGCGCCCTCGGCGGCGCCGTCGATCCCGGCACACCCCTCGACCACGTCCTCGACGTCAACGCCGTCACCGAGGACGGCCCCCGCGGCCCCGAGATCGTCTGCGAATTCACGGCGGCGGGCGTCCTCGACGAGGAGACCGTCGCCCTCGTCGCCGGCCGGTGGGTGGAGGCGCTCGCCGCGCTGGCCCGGCACGCCGGCACCCCCGGCGCCGGCGGACCCACCCCGTCGGACCTGACCTACCGGGGGCTGGCGCTGCCCGAACTCGCCTCGCTCACCACCGAACTCGGCCCGATCGACGACGTCGTGCCGCTCACGCCGCTGCAGCGCGGCATGTTCTTCCTCGCCGGTCTCGACGACGGCACCGGCACCGACGTGTACTCGATGCAGACCGTCCTCGATCTGCGCGGCGAACTCGACCGGGACACGTTGCGGCGCAGCGTCGTCGCGCTGCTGGACCGGCACGCGACCCTGCGCACCGGATTCCGCACGACCACAGCCGGTGACCCCGTCGGCGTCGTTCTCCGGGATCCCGGCCTGCGGTGGACGGACGTCGACCTCACACACGACCCCACCCCCGTGACCGAATGTCACACCGCTTCGGTCAGATCGACGCGATATGACATTCGGCCCGTCGAGGAGCGTAGCGACGACCTCGTCGCCGCCGACCGCGCCACCCGGTTCGACGTCGCGGCCGCGCCGCTGGTGCGGTTCACCCTCGTGCGCCTCGCACCGGACCGGCACCGGCTGATCTTCGCCGCCCACCACCTGCTGCTCGACGGCTGGTCGTCGCCGCTGCTGATGCAGGAACTGTTCACCCTCTACGGCGCGGGCGCCGACCCGGCGTCGCTGCCCGGGGTCCGCCCGTTCACCGACTACCTCGCGTGGCTGGGCGACCGCGACACCGACGAGGGCTTGCGCCGCTGCACCGAGGCGCTCACCGGCGTCGAGGAACCCACGCTGCTTGCCCCGGCCGGCTCGTCGCTCGACGCCACGCTGCCCGCCGAACTCTCGGTGCCGGTGCCGGCCGGCCTGGCCGCGCGGCTGCAGCGCCGCTGCCGCGACCTCGGCGTCACCGTGAACACCGCGGTGCAGACCGCGTGGGCGGTTCTCCTCGGCGCCCGGCTCGACCGCACCGACGTGACCTTCGGCGCCGTCGTGTCCGGCCGCGTCCCGGACGTTCCCGGCGTCGAGACGATGATCGGCCTGTTCATCAACACCGTGCCCGTGCGCGTCGCGCTGCGCCCCGGCGAGCCCGCCGCCGAACTGCTCCGGCGCGTCCAGGACGAGCAGAACCGGCTCCTGGATCACCAGTACGTCGGCCTTGCCGACATCCAGCGCGCCGTCGGCCTCGGCGAACTGTTCGACACCCTCATCGTGTTCGAGAGCTACCCGATCGACACCGACGCCCTCGCCCGCGCGCAGCGCTCCGGTGGTCTCGATGTCACCGACGTCCGCGGTCACGACGCCACCAACTTCCCGCTGGTGCTGGTCGCCGCACTCGACGACGAGCTCGCCCTCACCCTCGAGTACCAGCAGGCGTTGTTCACTGCCGCCGACGCCGGCGAGCTCGGCCGGCAGCTCGTGGGCCTCCTCGACCAGCTCGCCGGGGAACAGTCGCTGCGCGTCGCCCAGCTCGACGTCCTCGGTCCGGCCGAGCGAGGGCGGCTGCCCGAACTCTCGTCGACCGCTCCGGCACCGTCGAACGGGCACCGCACCGTGGCCGACCTGCTCGCGGCGCAGATCGCCCGCACCCCGGACGCGGCGGCCGTCGTGTGCGGCGCCGTGCGGCTCACCTTCGCCCAGCTCGGCGCCGCGTCGGCACGTCTGGCACGACGGCTGATCGACGAGGGCGTCGGACCCGAGACGCTCGTGGGCCTGGCCCTGCCGCGCTCGGCGGACATGATGGTCGCGCTCTGCGCCGTGCACGCCGCCGGCGGCGCCTACGTGCCGATGGACCCGGCGTACCCCGCGGAACGCCTCGCGCACATGGTCGGCGACGCGCGGCCGCGGGTCGTGGTCACGAACGGTGCCGTGGCGCAGACGCTGCGACCGGTGCTCGGCGGGGTGCCGGTGCTCGACCTCGACGACGAGACGGTCCGTGCCGACGTCGGGGCCCGCCCGGCCGCACCCGTCGCCGACCACGAGCGCACCGCACCGCTCCGACCGGAGCACCCCGTGTACGTCATCTACACGTCCGGCTCCACCGGGTTGCCGAAGGGCGTGGCGATCACCCACGCGAACCTGCTCAACCTGTTCGACAGCCACCGCGCCGACCTGTACGTGCCCACCGTGGCGGGGGCGGGCCGGACGAGCGTGGGCGTCGGGCACGCCTGGTCGTTCGGGTTCGACGCCTCGTGGCAGCCGATGCTGTGGCTGCTCGACGGCCACGCCGTGCACGTGTTCGACGAGGACACCCTGCGCGATCCCGAGGCGATGGTCGCGTACGTCGCCGAACACGAACTCGACTTCCTCGAGGTCACCCCGTCGTTCCTCGACCGCATGGTCGCCGCCGGGCTGTTCGACGGCGGACACCGGCCCGCCACGGTCGGGTTCGGGGGCGAGGCCGTCAACCCGGCGCTGTGGCGGCGGTTGCGGGAGCTGACCGACGGACGTGCGTTCAATCTCTACGGGCCCACCGAGTGCACCGTCGACTCGCTCGTCGGACAGGTCACCGACGCCGACACCCCGTGCCTGGGCCGGGCCGTGCACGGCGCCGCCGCCTACGTCCTCGACCGGATGCTGCGCCCCGTGCCGGTCGGCGTCGCGGGTGAGCTGTACGTCGCCGGATCCGGCGTGGCCCGCGGCTACCTCGGCCGCCCCGACCTGACCGGCACCCGCTTCCTGCCCGACCCGTTCGGTCCGCCGGGAACCCGCATGTACCGCACCGGCGACGTCGTGCGCCGGGCCCCGGCCGGCGACGGCCGTGTCACCCTCGAATTCCTCGGCCGCGGCGACGACCAGGTCAAGATCCGCGGCTTCCGGGTCGAGCTCGGCGAGGTCGAGGCGGCCCTGACCGCGGTGCGCGGGGTGCGCGACGCCGTCGCCGTCGCCCACACCGACGAACGCGGCGTGCGCCGGCTCGTCGGCTACGTCGTGCCCGACGGCGACGTGGACCCGGCCGTCGTGCGGGCCGTGCTCGCCGAGCGGCTCCCGGACTACATGGTGCCGGCCGCGGTGCTCGTGCTGGCCGCATTCCCCGTCACCGCCAACGGCAAGGTGGATCGGAAGGCGCTGCCGGAGCCGGACTTCGGGGCACTCGTCGGCTCGGGTGCGCCGCGCACCGAGCGGGAGGCGGTGCTGGCGGAGGTGGCCGCCGAGGTGCTCGGCCTCGACCGGGTGGGCATCGACGACGACTTCTTCGCGCTCGGCGGTGACTCGATCGTCTCGATCCAGTTCGTCTCCCGCGCCCGGGCCGCCGGGCTCCGGCTCACGGCCCGGCAGGTGTTCGAGCTGCGCACCGTCGCGGCCCTGGCCGCGGTCGACGAGACGGACACGGCCCCGGCGGCGGTGCCCGCGGTCGCCGCGACGGGCGACGTGCCGATCACCCCGATCGTGTGGGAGGCCCTCGCGTGGGGCGGCGACCTCGCGCGGTTCTCGCAGGCGCGGTTGCTCGTCGCGCCCGTCGGCCTCACCGTGGACACGCTCGGGAAGGCCGTCGCGGCGCTGCTCGACACCCATCCGATGCTGCGGTCCCGGTTCGCCGTCGCCGGGGGCCGAGCCCGCTGGACCGTCCCCGAGACCGCACCGGGCATCGAGACCCTGGTGCGCCGCGTCGAGGTCGGTGAGGTCGACGACGAGCAGTGGGCGGATCGGTTCGCTGCCGAACGCGAAATCGCCTACAGGGCACTCGATCCGGAATCCGGAGTGATGGTGCAGGCGATCTTGTTCGACTTCGGGCCGCACCGCCCCGGCCGCGTGTTCATCGCCGTGCACCACCTGGTGATCGACGGTGTGTCGTGGCGCATCCTCGTGCCCGACCTCGCCGACGCCGTCGAACAGGCCGGACGCGGCGAGACCGTCGCGCTGACGTCACCCGGCACGTCCTTCCGGGCGTGGGCGACCGGCCTCGCCGAGGCCGCGCGCTCCGAGCGGATCAGGGCCTCGCTGCCCGCCTGGCAACCCGCGGTCGACGCGGTCGAACCACCCCTCGGCGTCCGGGCCCTCGACCCGGCACGCGACACGGTCTCGGCGCTGCGCTCGACGCACGTGCGGGTTCCCGTGCCGGTCACCGAGGACGTCCTCGCCTCCGGGGCCGTGAACGACGCGCTGCTCGCGGCACTCGCCGTGGCGGTCGCCTCGGTCCGCGGCGGCGACGTCGTGCGCGTCGAACTCGAGGGTCACGGCCGCGAGGAACAGGTCGTGCCCGGAGCCGACGTCGCGCGCACCGTCGGGTGGTTCACGTCGATGTTCCCGGTCGCGCTGAACCTGGCCGGTATCGATCCCGAGGACGCCCTGACCGGCGCGGCCGCCGCGCGCGAGGCCCGCGCGCGAGTCGCACACGCGCTGAACGCCGTGCCCGACAACGGCATCGGCTTCGGACTACTGCACCGCCTCGCGCCCGACCACGTCTTCGACCGCTATCGGCGGCCCCAGGTGGTGTTCAACTACCTCGGCCGGATGACGCTCGGCGAGGACACCGGCGCCCCGTGGTCGGGCGCACCCGAGGCCGTCGCGCTCGGCGGTTCCGTCGACCCGGCCACGCCGCTCGACCACGTCCTGCACGTCGACGCCGTCGTCGAGGACACCCCGGAGGGGCCCGTGCTCGACTGCGAATTCGCCGCGCCCGACGAGGTGCTCGACGAGCACACCGTCGCCGTCGTGGCCCGGCGCTGGGTCCAGGCCCTCACCGCGGCCGCCCGCATCCCCGAACCCGTTGCAACCGAGAAGGAGTGACCTCATGTCAACACAGTCCGGCATCCTGGACCGCGAGACGATCCGCACCGATATCGCACGGCTCCTCGAGATCGAGGCCGACGAACTCGACCCCGCGCTCAGCCTCGTCGACCAGGGCCTCGACTCGGTGCGTCTGATGGGGCTCGTGGAGCAGTGGCGCGGCGCCGGCGCGGATGTCGACTTCGTCTCGCTGGCCACCGAACCGCGGCTCGAGGCGTGGTACGACCTGCTCGCCCCGCGGTGACCCGGCCGTGGCCCTGATCGACAAGCTGGTCCTCGACGTCGACCCCCTGCGCACCAGCCGCGAATTCCGCTACATCTTCACCGCCCGGGTCGTGTCGCTGTTCGGCCTCGGCTTCCTCGTCGTCGCCGTGCCGCTGCAGGTGTACCGGCTCACCGGGTCCACCGCGCAGGTCGCCGCCGTGTCGGCGGTGCTCGGCGTGACCACGTTCGCCGCCACGTTCGTCGGCGGGGTGCTCGCCGACCGCTACGATCGCCGGCGCGTCATCGCCGTCGCCCGGGGCACCGCGGGCGTGGCGTTCGCGGTGCTCGCACTCAACGCATTTCTGCCCGACCCGAAGATGTGGGTCATCTATGTGGCGGCCGTGATCGACGGCGCGTGCGGCGGCATCTCCGCGACCGCCCTCATGGCCGTCACCCCCAGCCTGCTGCCGCGGGAGAAGATGGCGGCGGCCGGTGCGCTCATGGCCCTCACCGGCGACCTGGGCGCGATGGTCGGACCCGCACTCGGCGGGGTCGTCATCGCCGCCGGCGGAGTCGGGGTGGCCTACGCTCTCGCGGCATTCACCACCGCCGTGACCACGTTCTGCATCACCCGGCTGCCGTCCCTGCCGCCGACGCACGTCGCCGACGAGTCGCCGCTGCGCTCGGTGCTCAGCGGCTTCCGCTACGCGTCGGGGAACCGTGTCATCGGCGGCGTGCTCGTCTGCGGATTCGTGACGATGCTGCTTGCCGGCTGGTCGGTGCTCGTCCCCGAGTACGCCACCGAGGTGCTCGGCGCGGGACCGTCGGTGGTGGGGCTGCTCTACACCGCCCCGGCCGTCGGCGCGGTGATCGGCTCGCTCACCAGCGGCTGGACCGGCCACCTCCGCCGATCCGGGCAGGTGGTCTTCCTGCTCATGGCCGTCTCTGCCGCCGGGCTCGTCGGGGCGGGCCTCACCGCGACCGTCGCGGTGGCGCTGCTGGGCCTGGCCGCGCACGGCTTCGGCGACGCGCTCACCGACATCGTCCGGTACGCGACGGTCCAGAAACACACCCCCGACGAGTACCGGGGGCGCATCGCCGCGGTGTGGGCGGCGCAGGTCACCGCCGGTGCCTCCGTCGGCGCGGTGGTCGCGGGCGCAGTGGCGGCGCTGGTGCCGATCTCGGCGGCGCTGCCCGCGTACGGTGCCGTCGGGCTGGTGATCACCGCGCTGCTGTGGGCCACCTTGCGCACGCTGCGCCGGCTCGACGAGGGGACCTCGCTCGAGCGCGTCGCCTGAGCCCGTCCTGCCGAACGCCGCTGCGCCGGCACCCGTGTGCGGGTGCCGGCGCGGGCCGGTTCCGCTCGGTCGAACACGATCACGCCGCGGATGTTCTTGCCGCCGTGCATGTCCTCGTATGCCTCGGCGACCTGGTCGAGGGTGTAGCGGGTGGTGATCAGCGCGCATACCCCCGAGATCGTGAGCTACGCGGTCCGAAGGCTCGCACCGGCGTGAGACCCGCCTCGTCGTACCGCTGTTTCCGGACTCCGGCGAGGGGAATCCCGACGGCATGTCCACCAACGAACCGTTCGTGCCGTTCGAGCGCACGCCCGGAGAAGAGATCGATGCTGCGCACCCTTCTGCACGCTGGATGGCGAGTGACGCAGCGCAGGCCCGGGACTACGACACCTGGTTCGCCACCCCGTGGGGCGCCCACGCCTGGGCCGTGGAGCGTGGCGCGATCGATGTGGCCCTGCCGGAGGTGGCAGGCCGCACCGTGGTCGAGATCGGCTGCGGGACCGGCCGGCTCGTGTGCCATCTTGTTCACCGTGGTGCCCGTGTGATCGGTGTGGACCTGTCGGCGGGCATGCTGGCCGTCGCGGCCGCCCGGGCACCCGGCCGGGTCGTGCGCGCCGACGCCGCCCGCCTGCCGGTGCCGGACGCTGCGGCCGACGCGGCCGTCACCGTCGCGACCCTCGAGTTCACCGACGCCGCGGCGGTGCTCACCGAGATGGCCCGCATCACTCGTCCGGGCGGGCGCATCGTCGCACTCACCCTGAACCCGACCAGCCCTTGGGGGTGGCTCGATCGGCCCACCCGCCGAGCGCCGTACTCGGACGGACGCTTTGTCACGCGGCGAGAGCTGCGCCGTCTGGGCGCTCGACACGGCCGAGCCCGGGTGCAGGGCCGGTTGTTCACCGCGGCGCATCCGCGGTTCGGGCACCGGCTCGAGCCGGCGGCGGCCCTGATCGGCCGGATCGTCCCGCAGTTCGGTGCCGTCCAGGTGCTGGTCGTCGACCGGACGCGATGAGAGGTGAGTCGCCGTCGCGACAACCATATTTCTGCAACTGAGGGGTTGCAGTCGAGGAAGAAAGGTGCAACCCTGGAGTTGCACAACCCCTACCCGAACTGGAGGCGATCATGGCCCCGCTCGACATCACCCGCACCATCGACATCGCGGCACCGGCCACCAAGGTGTGGTCCGCCCTGACCGAACCCGCACTGATCGCGCAATGGTTCGGCGACAGAATCGAATTCGACGCATCGCCCGGCGGTACCGGCACGTTCGGCTGGACGGGCCATGACGCCGGACCCTTCCGGGTGCTGGTCGAACACGTGGACGAGCCGAAGACACTGATCTACCGCTGGGCACGCGACGCGAATGTGGACCCGGTACCGGGCAACTCCACGGTCGTGCGGTTCGACCTGGCCGAGATCGACGGCGGCACCCGGTTGACGATGGTGGAGACCGGCTTCGAGGAACTCGTCGACCCGCAGTCGGCCCACGACGGCAATGTCGACGGCTGGCGTGCCGAACTCGGCGATCTGGTGGAGTTCCTGGAATCCCGGTGAACGATGTGCCGAAGGGCGTTCCAGCGGTGCTCGCGGTACTGGCCGACGAGACCCGCTGGAACATCCTCACCGCGATCGGCGCCGAGGACCTGTCCGCCAGTGCGCTCGCGGGGCGGCTGCCGGTCAGTCGTCAGGCGATCGCCAAGCACCTGACCGTGCTGGCCGACGCCGGGCTCGTGGAGTCGGTTCGGGTCGGACGGGAGATCCGCTACCGGGCGGTCGGTGCCCGGCTCGGCGAACTGGCCGGCGAGCTGGAATCGATCGGACGGCAGTGGGACCGCCGGCTCGAAGCGATCAAGCGCATCGCCGAACGTCCCTAGCCGCACGGGCGGCCGGAGCGCGGCGAGGCCCGAGCGGCGACGCGCTCGGCGAGGAGGGTGGAGCGCCGTCCCGAGGGGTTGTCCATCGACACCCTCGGGGTGGTGGTGCCGGTCGCCGCCGGCACCGACCCTGTAGTGGTCCGAGGAGAGATTCGCCTCTCCGATCGAGTACCACTGGAGGGCAGGTCGATTCATGGCGGCGAGTGGAGAGCGCAGGACCCGGGACCGGGTCCTGCGGTTCGTGACCGCAACGGGAGCGGCGACGGCACTGATCGTGGGCGGGTTCACGTCTCCGGTCGGCGCGGCCGGCTTCGCCTCGGCGGCGGGGGAGATCCCGCCGGGCCTCGAGCCCTTCTACACCCAGCAGCTCCAGTGGGGCTCGTGCGACGGCTACAGCACCGACGGATCGGACCTGGCCGGGGCCGGGCTCGAGTGCGCGCGGGTGACCGTGCCGATCGATTACGAGAACCCCCAGGGCGATACCGCGCAGATCGCCCTGTCCCGATCACGGGCGACGGGGGAGAAGGTCGGGTCGCTGCTCGTCAACCCGGGTGGACCGGGAGCGTCCGGCCTCGGGATGGCCGTCGTCGGCGCCGGCACCGAGCTCGCCGAGCGGTTCGACGTCGTCGGATTCGACCCGCGCGGCATCGGTGCGTCGACACCGCAGATCGACTGCCTGACGCCCGAGGAGACCGACGCGTGGCGGCAGGACCCCGCCGTGGACATGACCCCCGAGGGGATCGCCCGGGCGGAGCAGAACCGCCGGGAGTACGCGGCGCGCTGCGCCGAACGCACGGGCACCGACGTGCTGGCGCACGTGGGCACCCGCGACGTGGTGCGGGACATGGACGTCATCCGGGCCGTTCTCGGCGACCCGAAGCTGAACTACCTCGGCTACTCCTACGGAACCCGGCTCGGTTCGGCCTACGCGGAGGCGTTTCCCGGCAACGTGCGGGCGATGGTGCTCGACGGGGCGCTCGATCCTCAGCAGGACCCGGTCGAGGAGGCGGTGCGGCAGGCCGCCGGTTTCCAGCAGGCCTTCGACGCATTCGCCACGGAGTGCGCGACCCGCGAGGACTGCCCCCTCGGCACCGATCCCGCGGTCGCAGTCGAGCGGTTCCGCTCGCTGGTCGATCCCCTGATCGATCGGCCGGCCGCGACGGAGGATCCGCGGGGGCTGAGCTACGCGAACGCGATCAGCGGCGTCATCGCGACCCTGTACTCGCCGGAGGGCTGGGAATACCTGCGGGACGGGCTGGCCGAACTGGTGCAGGGCCGGGGCGACACACTGCTGGTGCTGTCCGACATGTACGAGGGCCGGTTCGCCGACGGTTCGTACTCGAACTCTGCCGAGGCGATGGCGGCGGTGCGGTGCGTCGACGACGCCGCCGTGACCGACCCCGCCGTGGCCGGTGAACTCGACACCCGGTCCCGGCAGGCGGCCCCGTTCCTCGACGACGGCCGCGGCACCGGCAACGCGCCGCTCGGTGCGTGCGCCTTCTGGCCCGTGCCGCCGACGGGAGATCGGCACGCCGTGGAGGTCGACGGTCTGCCCCCGATCGTCGTGGTCTCCACCACCGAGGATCCGGCGACGCCGTATCAGGCGGGTGTGGACCTGGCGAAGCAACTGGACGCGGTGCTCGTCACGTACCGCGGAACCCAGCACGGCGTGGTGCTGAGCGGCCAGTGGTGCGTCGACCTGCCCGTCGCGCGTTACCTCGTCGATCTGGCTGTGCCGGAGGGGGATACGACATGCTGAGCCGGACCGGAGCCGATCCGTCGTGACAGACGTTCGGGGCGCCCGCGGTGGTCACCGCGGGCGCCCCGCGAATTCGGAGCCGAACGGCAGGGTTTCCCAAGGCTGCTGCCAGCTGCGCGGGTCAGTGTGGAGTCGTCCAACGGGCGGGGAACCACCTCGCCCCCGACGAGAGGACTGCGAAGTCGTGAAGGTTCTGAACACGAAGCTGGGCAAGGTCGCGGCGACGGGGACGATCGCGTTGGCCGCAGTGGGCGCCGGCGCCGGCGTCGCGAGCGCCGCACCCGGTTCGTCCCCGGTTCAGCAGCAGCCGGCGCCGCAGCACCAGCCGGCCCCGCAGCATCAGCAGCCCGGGCCGCAGGGGCACGGGTTCTGGCTGTTCGACCAGTGGGTGCCGCTGCCGTGGTGACGACTGCGCCCGTCCATCCCGGCTGAGGGTGCGCGGCGACCGTGCCGCTCCGGCGCGGTCGCCGCGTGCCGCCCTCACGCTCGTCACCGCGGCTCCGGGTCGGCGCCGGGCCGCACCCTCGGCCGACCTGGCAGACTCGATCGGGAAGGCGATGAGGAGACAGACGGTGACGGAAACGGTGGACGGCGCTGACGACGTGCAGCTGAGGCAACCACGAGTCGAGCCGGCGCAGCTCAACCTGGACCCGCCGCAGATCGCGCTCCAACGGGAGTTCCGCCGCGTCCTGATGGTCTACAAGTTCGGTATCGACGAGATGATGACCAAGATCAACATCCTCCGGGAGGAGTTCGGCTTCGCCCACGACCACAACCCGATCGAGCACGTCAAGTCGCGGCTGAAGACACCGGAGTCGGTCGTCGAGAAGGCCGTCCGCAAGGACCTGCCGCTCACCCTCGACGCGATCCGCGAGAACATCTACGACATCGCCGGCATCCGCATCACCTGCAGTTTCATCTCCGACGTCTACCGGATCTTCGACTTGATCACCGGGCAGCGCGACGTCCGGGTCGTCCAGGTCAAGGACTACATCGCGCATCCGAAGCCCAACGGGTACCGGAGCCTGCACGCGATCGTCGAGGTCCCCGTGTTCATGTCCGACCGGGTGCAGCCGGTGTTCGTCGAACTGCAGATCCGCACGGTCGCGATGGACTTCTGGGCCAGTCTCGAACACAAGATCTTCTACAAGTACGACAAGGCGGTGCCCGTCGGACTGCTCGACGAACTCCGGGCAGCGGCCGCGACCGCCCGCGATCTCGACGTCCGGATGGAGGCCCTGCACGACCAGGTGCACGGGCCCGACTCGTCGCCCTGACCTCCTGCGGGGCGAGCGAATGTATCGCTCGCTACCGCTGAGGAGATGGACGATACATTCGCTCGGCCCCGAGGCGGCCCCGGGGCGGCCCCGAGGCGGCCCCGGGGCGGCCCCGAGGCGGCCCAAGGCGCGCGTCGCTCGGCCCGGCTCAGGCGTCGTGCTCGGTGAAGTCCCGGTCGTGATCCGTGGTACGGCCGTACCCGGTCTCGGTCATGCCGTGCCGCCAGTAGCCGATGACGAGGGTGGACCTGCGGTCGAAGCCCGCCTCGTTCCGCAGATACCTGCGCATCCGCAGCACAGTCGCGGATTCGGCCGAGACCCACGCGAACCGCTTCAATTCGCCGTCGGGGATCGGCACGGCGGTCGCCGCGTCGGCCAGGTGTGTGGTGGTGCCCGCGGGCGCCCCGTCGCGGTGCACCCAGCGGATCTCGATGTCGGCGGGGGAGCGCAGATCCTGCCGTTCACCCTCGTCGGCGACCTCGACGACGGCGGTGCCGCGGGCGCCCTCGGGTAGGCGTTCGAGCATGCGGCCGATCGCCGGCAGCGCCGTCTCGTCGCCGACGATCAGATACCAGTCGGCCGGGGGCGCGACGATCCCGCCGCCGCCGGCCGCCGCGATGCGGTCACCCGGACGGGCCCGCTCGGCCCAGGCGCTGGCCAGCCCTTCGTCGCCGTGCCGGACGAAGTCGATGTCCATCTCGGAGGCCGCGGGATCGAGCCGCCGCACGGTGTAGGTGCGGACCTGTGCCTTGAGCGTGGGGTCGGGCCACTCGAGGCGACGGCCGCCGGTGTTGACCGGCAGGTCGAGGTCGCCGTTCTCCCACGGGAAGATCAGTTTGATGTTGGGCACGCGGGTCGGGTCGCTCGCGTAGACCTCGACCCCGCGGCCGGCGAACGTGACGCGGCGCATGCGGGGGGTGATGTCCTCGACCTTCGCGAC
>NZ_WVTE01000247.1:0-37817 GCF_009939605.1 Rhodococcus sp. YH1
CTGCGCTACACCGCGCTCGGCGAGATCCAGCAGCGCATCGGCAACGCCACCGGCGCGGCGTCGCCGCGGGGCATCTACGAGGCCCAGGACGGGCGCTTCCTGTCCATCGCGGCGTCCAACCAGGGCATCGCCAAGCGGCTGTTCGCCGCGATGGGGCGGCCCGAGATCATCGAGGATCCCCGCTACGCCACCAACGCCGCACGCCTCGAGCACAACGACGAGGTGCAGGCGATGGTGAAGGAATGGGTCGGCTCGATGCCGCGGGCGAGCGTGCTCGAGACCCTGGAGAAGTTCGAGGTCGTCAGCGCACCGGTGAACGATGCCGCGGACGTCGTCGCCGACCCGCACTTCCAGGAGCGCACCCTCGTCGAGATCACGGGCAACGAGATCATGAAGGGTGTGCTGATGCCGGGGCCGGTGCTGCACCTCGGCAGCTACGACGGTCCCAGCTACGACGGTGTGCCCACCATCGGCGAGCACACCGCCGAGGTGCTCTCGGACCGGCTGGGGCTGAGCGCGGACCGGCTCGCGGCGCTCGCCGAGGCGGGCGTGATCGGCAAGTCCTGAGAGTCGCACGGACCGCGGTCCGAAAATCGATGCGGTGAACCGGAATCCGCCCACGACGCGGCGTGCGCGGATTCCGGTGTCACGCGCGAATTCAGCAGGTTCGCCGACGCACGCAACGAGACGAGGTACCAATGCAGCTGAGTATCGGCTCGGGCTCGGCCTACGCCAACGACCGGCTCGAGACAGCGGCCGCCATGGCCGACAGCGGCCGGGTCCGGTACATGGGCTTCGACTGCCTGGCCGAACGCACGATGGCGCTGGCCCAGATCCGCCGCCTGCGCGATCCGTCGGCCGGCCAGGACGAACGCATCTCCGCCCTGGTGCCGATCCTGCGCCGCTTCCTCGCGTCGGGAGGCCGCGTCGTCGGCAACTTCGGTGCCGCCAATCCCGACGCCGCGGCGGCCGAATTCGCCGTCAATCTGCGCGCTCTGGGGCTCGGGGGGACCCGGATCGGCGTCATCCGCGGCGACGACGTGCGGGACGCCGTCACGGCCGCCGACGTCGCGCTCCCCGAACTCGGCACCACCACGCGCGCCCTCGCCGACCGGATCGTCTCCGCCAACGCCTACATCGGAGCCGATCCGATCGTCGACTGCCTGCGGCAGGACGCCCAGATCGTGCTCGGCGGCCGGATCGCCGACCCGTCCCTGTTCGTCGGGCCGATCTGCCACGAGCTGGGATGGTCGCTCGACGACTGGGACCGCGTCGGCACCGCGACCCTCGCCGGGCACCTGCTCGAGTGCGGCGTCCACAGCACCGGCGGCAACTTCGAGGACCCGCCGTACCGGGTCGTCCCCGACCCGCACAACCTGAGCTTCCCCCTGGCCGAGATCGACGACGACGAGCTGATCGTCACCAAGCTCGACGGCACCGGCGGGGCCGTCGACCTGCGCACCACCCGCACCCAGCTCTACTACGAGATCCACGATCCCGCCCGCTATCTCACCCCCGACGTGACCGCGGACTTCAGCGACGTGCGGATCGAACAGGCCGGGCCCGACCGGGTACGCCTGTCCGGCGCCCGCGGATCCGCCCGGCCCGACACCCTCAAGGTGCTCGTCGGCGTCGACCTCGGATACAAGGCCGTCGCCGAGATCTCCTACGGCGGACCGGGCTGCGTCGACCGCGCCCGTCGCGCCGAGGAGATCGTGCGCCGGCGCCTCGAACCGATCCGGGCGCAGATCGACGAACTGCGGATCGAACTGCACGGCGTCGACACCCTCTTCGGCGACCGGATCGCCGGCGGCGAGCCGGCGGAGGTGCGGCTGCGGCTCGCGGCCCGGGCCCTCGATCCCGACGTCGCCAAGGCCGCCGCCTACGAGGTCGAATACCTGTACTTCGGTCCCGCAGGTGGCGGTGGCGTGGTCACCTCGGTCGTCCCCGCCGTCGTCGTGACCCCCGCCCTGCTGCCCCGCAGCGAGGTACCCCTGTCCGTGGAGGTGACCACCGCATGAAACTTCGTGACGTCGCGTACAGCCGCTCCGGCGACAAGGGCGACACCAGCAACATCTGCGTGTTCCCGCACGACGACGCCGACTACGACTGGCTCCGGTCGGTGCTCACCGAGGACATCGTCGCCGAGGCGTTCGGGAACCTCGTCGAGGGCGAGGTGACCCGCTACGAGATCCCGGTGAACTGCTGCCTGAACTTCGTCCTCACCCGTGCCCTCGCGGGCGGGGTCTCCAAGTCCCTGCGGGTGGACCCGCACGGAAAGTCCTACCAGTCCCTGATTCTCGACATCGACGTTCCGGGACGCGAGGAGAGGCGATGATCCACGACCTGTTCGCCCGGGCGGCGCACGGCCCGTCCGTGCACGTCGGCGGCAGAGGGGAGACCGGGCGCGGCGAGACGTTCGACTCGATCGATCCCGCCACCGAGGAGGCGCTGGCACGGTGGACCGCCGCTGACCGGGAGCAGACCGAACGCGCGATCACGGCCGCCCGCCGCAGCTTCGACGCCGGGGAATGGCGCGCCGCATCCCCGGACCAGCGCGCCAAGGTCCTGCGGCGGCTGGCGGACCTGATCGACGAGCACGCCGGGCAACTCACCGAACTGGTCGTGCGGGAGGTCGGATCACCCATCGGTCTGGCCCGCACCCTGCAGGTCGCGCAGCCGGCGATCAACTTCCGGTGGTTCGCCGACGCGGCGCAGCGTGGTCCCCGTGGGGGTTACCAGGAGCGGTTGCCCGGCATCCGCGGCGCGGTGTCGTCCGAGAGCCTCCTGCTGCGCGAGCCGATCGGCGTGGTCTCGGCGATCGTGCCGTACAACTACCCGCTGAACATGATCTCGTGGAAGGTGGCGCCCGCGCTCGCCGCCGGCTGCAGCGTGGTCCTGCTGCCCTCGCCGCGGGGCACGTTGTCCGCGCTGGCCTTCATGCACCTCGCAGACGAGGCCGGATTGCCGCCCGGCGTGCTGAATCTCGTGCCGGGTGGACCGGCCGTGGGCGAACTGCTCAGCTCCCACCCCGGGGTGGACATGGTGAGCTTCACCGGATCCTCCGCCGTCGGCGCGGCCGTGATGGCACAGGCCGCGGCCACCCACAAGAAGGTCGTGCTCGAACTCGGCGGGAAGTCCCCCAACATCCTTCTCCCGTCGGCGGACCTGTCCACCGCCGTGGGACCGTCGATCCTGCGGTTCTGCCGCAACGCCGGACAGGGCTGCGGCGCCACCACCCGGATCCTCGTTCCACACGATCGCATCGACGAATTCCTCGATCTGGCAGCGGGCTTCATCGAGGAGAACGTGCCGACCGGCGACCCGTTCGACGAGCGCACCGAAGTGGGGCCGCTGATCTCCGCCGAGCACCTCGCGCGCGTGCGCGGCTACCTCGACCGCGCCGTCGCCGCCGGCGGCCGCATCTCGGTCGCCGGCGAGCGGCCGGTGGGCAAGGGCTGGTTCCTGCCGCCGACCCTGGTGACGGGTGTGGACAACTCCGCCGAGATCTGCCGGGAGGAACTGTTCGCTCCCGTCGCGGTGGTCCTTCCGTACCGGGACGTCGACGAGGCGGTCGCCGTCGCGAATGACTCCCCGTACGGACTCAACGCGAGCGTCTTCGGCGACCACGCCGAGGCGGTGTCCGTGGCTCGGCGCCTCGACACCGGCACCGTCGCGATCAACGGTGGCGGCCCCATGCGGGCGGACGTGCCGTGGGGCGGATCGAAGCGCAGCGGCACCGGCGTCGAGATGGGCGAGGATGGGTTCGCCGAGTTCTTCCGGATCAGGCACCTGAACTGGCAGGTGCCGTCGTGACCACCGAAACCCGAATGCCCGCACACGCTCCCGCGTACCCGATCCTCGACGGACCGGCACCCGACCTCGCCGTCCGCGCGTCTACCGGAAGCCGTACCGTGCCGTGGCTGCTCGACCGGTGGCGCACCGACCGGCCGGAGACGACCTTCCTCATCTGGGAGCCGCACACCGGCGCCGAGGCGCAGCGCTGGAGCTATGCGGAATTCGCCGCCGCGGTGGATCGGCTCGCGGCCGGACTGCAGGCGCGCGGCATCGCACCCGGTGACCGTGTGGTGCTGCTGATGGACAACTGCCCCGACTTCCTCGTCGGATGGGCGGCGATCGTGTCGACCGGCGCGGTCGCGGTGTGCCTCAACACCCGCAGCAGCGCCGACGAACTCGCCTACTACGACCGGCACTGCGCCCCCCGGGCCGCGCTGATCGGAACCCGGTCGGCCGAGGCCGCGCGGGCCGCCATGCCCGGCCTGGAGTGGATCGCGACGACCGGCGGCACCGAGACCCTCGAGGCCGCGGCACCGGGGGGTACCGTGCCCGAAAGGGCGTCCGGCAGCCTCGGCGCGCTCGGACGGGCCGCCGGGGCACCCGCGCCGGTGTCCATCGATCCGCTCGCGCCCGCGAGCATCCAGTACACCTCCGGGACGACGGCGCGGCCCAAGGCCGTGGTCTGGACGCACGCCAACTGCCTCTGGGCCGCCCGGGTCAACGCCGCCCACGCCGGGCTGCGGGGCACCGACGTCGGACTGATCACTCTGCCGCTGTTCCACACCAACGCCCTGGGCTACTCGTTTCTGGGACTGCTGTGGGTGGGGGCCACCGTGGTGCTGACCCCGAAGTTCTCCGCGTCCCGCTTCTGGGACGTCTCGCTCCGGCACCGGTGCACGTGGGCATCGGTGGTGTCGTTCATGCTCCGGGCCCTCGACGGTGCTCCCGTTCCGGCCGGCCACACCTACCGGCACTGGTCGGGCAGCGCGACGCAGCACTCGGTGGCCGACGGGATCCGCATGACCGGATGGTTCGGCATGACGGAGACCGTGTCGCACCCCGTCGTCAGCGAACTGGCCCATCCCGACCCCGACGGGACCATGGGACGTCCGGCCCCCGAGTACGCCGTCGCCGTCGTCGGCGACGACGGCCGTCCCGTCGAGCCCGGCACGGTGGGTGACCTGTGGGTGCGCGGAACACCGGGTGTGTCCCTGTTCGCCGGGTACCTGCACAACGACGACGCGACGCGGGAGGCCTTCACCGCCGACGGCTGGTTCCGCACCGGAGACCGGGTGCGCCAGGACCGCTCCGGGCAGTTGTGGTTCGTCGAGCGGTCCAAGGACATGCTCAAGGTCGGCGGTGAGAACGTCGCCGCCGCCGAGATCGAACGCGTGGTCGCGGCGGTGCCCGGCGTCCGGGAGGCCGCCGTCGTGGCGAAACCGGACCCGATGCTCGGCGACGTCCCGGTCGCCTTCGTGATCCCGGACGGCGCCGCGCCCGACGGCCTGCCGGCCGACATCGAACGGGCCTGCGCAGAACTGCTGTCCGACTTCAAACGACCGCGCGAGGTCCACCTGGCACCGGAGTTCCCGCGCGCCACCTTGAACAAGGTCGCCAAGGCGAAGCTGCGGCACTGGCTGCTCGAGCCGTCGACGGAAGCGAGGAAGACATGGACCTGGGTGTGATCCTCGGCGACGTGCACTCCACGCTGTCGCCGCGCGAGCACCTCGACGGACTGCTGCGCCAGGTCGAGGCCGCGCAGCGCAACGGCGTGCGCTACATCGTGATGGGCCACCACTACATCTACGGCAACCTGCGCTGGCTGCAGCCGATCCCGACCCTGGCGCGGATCGCGGCCGAATTGGACCCCGGCGTGAAGATCGGCACGATGGTGGTGCAGGTGCCGCTGTTCCATCCGGTCGCGCTCGCCGAGGAACTCGCCACCCTCGACATCCTGACCCGGGGCAACCTCATTGTCGGCGCCGGCGCGGGATACCGGCGCGAGGAGTTCGCCGCGTTCGGCGTCGACTTCGGCCGGCGGTTCGCCATGATGGACGAGGCGCTGCAGATCATCCGGCTCATGTGGACGCAGGACGAGGTCGACTTCCACGGCAGGTTCTGGCGGCTCGACGGGGTCAAGACCCACATCCGTCCCTGGCAGGATCCCCACCCGCCGATCTGGATCGGCGCACTGAAGGATTCCGGCGTCCGGCGCTCCGCACGACTGGGCGACGCGTGGCCGGTGACGCCCGAAACCCGGACCGACGACATGCACCGCATGTTCGGCGTCTATGCCGCGGCGCGGCACAAGCACGGGCGGCCGCCGGTGGCGCGGCATCCGCTGCGCCGCGAGATCGTTCCCGGCGCCACCACCGAGGGTGCGTTCCGGCGCTTCGAATCCATGGCGCGGGACCGCCTCCTGGCCTACGCGCAGCGGGAACTGGACACCCGCGATGCCACCGCCCTCACCGAACGATTCCGGCAGGTCGCCGCCGCGGAGGCGATCGTCGGAACCCCCGACGACTGTCTCGGCCAGTTGCGCGCTCTCGCGGCGCAGGTGCCGGTCGATCCGGTGATCGTGCGCGCGCAGTGGCCCGACATGACGGCCGACGACGTCGTCGCGTACCTCGACGACCTCGGCCGCGACATCGTCCCCGGAATGCGCGAGATCGTGTCGATCGACGCCCGCACCATGGCGGCCCCTTCGGCGATGGCGTCCACGAGCCCGACAGGAGAAGTCCGATGACGCTCGACGACCGGAGCACCGAACCGCGTTGTCCCGTGGTCGACTTCGACCACAACTCCGCCGCGCACGCCGAGGACCCGGTCGGCTCCTACCGTCGGATGCGGGCGGCAGGGCCGGTGGTCCGGTCGACCCGTCACGGCGGCTTCTGGGTGCTCACCGACTACGACGGCGTGTTCGAGGCCGCCCGCGACGACCAGACCTTCTCGTCCGCGCGGTGCCCCTACGGCGGCGACGGCCTGGCCACCGTCATCCCCAAGACGCCGGTGAACCACCACATCCCCGTCGAACTCGATCCTCCGGAACATCGCAAGTACCGCAAGCTGATCAACCCGCTGACCTCCCCGGCGGCCGTCGAGCACCTGCGGCCGGCGATCGAGAAGTACACGACGTGGTTCATCGACCAGGTCATCGAGGCCGGCACGTGCGACTTCGCGACGGTCATCGGCGTGCCGGCCGTGGTGACGATCGACTGGCTCGGCCTGCCGCCGGCGGACTGGGAGCGGTACGCGCACGCCCATCACGCCGCGCTCTCCGACCTGCCGGGCACGCCGGAGTTCGAGCACGCCATCTCCGTCGAGTTCCCGTGGATGGAGAAGCAATTGCGGGCCGCGATCGCCGAGCGGCGCGTACGTCCGCGGGACGACGTGCTGAGTCACCTCGTCGGCTCGGAGGTGGACGGCCGGCCGGTGACGGACGACGAGGTATTCGCCATGGCGGAGCTGCTGATCTCCGGCGGCGTGGGCACCACCGCCTCCCTCGTCAGCCAGACGCTGATGTACCTCGACCGCAACCACGAGCTGCGTCGCACCCTCGCCGAGCACCCGGAGAAGCTGCCGCGGGCGATCGAGGAGTTCCTGCGCGTCTTCTCCCCCACGCAGGCCCTGGCCCGCACGGTGACTCGTGATGTCGAGTTCCACGGGCACGACTTCCGCACGGGCGATCGCGTGCTCCTCGGCTGGGCGTCGGCGAACCGCGACCCGAAGGCGTTCGACGACCCGGACACCGTGGACATCGAGCGGTGGCCGAACCGGCACACGGCGTTCGGCATGGGTGTGCACCGGTGCGCCGGGGCGCACATCGCCCGTGCGCTGTCCGTCGAAATGCTCGGCCAGATCCTGTGCCGCATGCCGGATTACGAGATCCTGCACGATCGGGTGGTCCCGTTCGCGCACCAGGCGGTCAATCCCGGCTGGAAGCGAATTCCCGCGCGCTTCACGCCGGGACCGCGTATCGGCCCCACTGCCGGGAACGCGCGCCCCTTCTCGATCTGAAAGGTTCATCTTCAAGAGATTTCGCGCCGGTGGAACGGGACGGGCGGACCGTGAACCCGGGGGTGCTCGCCGAATCGACCATTGACCTCCCGGGTCCGATGTGAGCATAATCATATGCAGAGATTTCTTCCGTTTCCGTTCTTCTCGCGTCTCGCGATCCACCGCTCTGCACGCAAGCCCGGCCGGCCTCCTCGCGGGGACGGTCGCCCGGTCCGTGACGCGAACCGAAGAGCGAGTCGAGAGAGAGGTTCACGTCATGGGATTCGACGGAATGGTTGCCTTCGTCACCGGTGCGGCGAGGGGACAGGGGCGCAACCACGCGGTGCGCCTCGCTCGCGAGGGCGCCGACATCATCGCGATCGACCTGTGCGCTCCGGTGCAGGGCGCCCCGTACGACATGGCCACCCGGGCGGACCTCGACGAGACGGTCCGCCTGGTGCAGGCCGAGGGGCAGCAGATCGTCGCCACCGAAGCGGACGTGCGGGATTCGGCCGCGGTCGCCAAGGCCGTGGCGACGGGGGTCGAGCGGTTCGGCCGCCTCGACGTCGTCGTCGCCAACGCCGGGATCGCCGGCAGCTATCCGGTCGAGGATCTCACCGACGAGATCTGGCGCGACATGATCGACATCAACCTCACCGGCGTGTGGAACACGGTGAAGGCATCCGTCCCGCACCTGCGTGCCGGCGGCCGCGGCGGCAGCATCGTGCTGATCAGCTCCATCGCCGGACTGAAGGGCCTGCCGAACAACGCCCACTACGCGGCGGCCAAGCACGGCGTGCTCGGCGTGATGCGCAGTCTCGCCAACGAACTCGGCCCCGAAGGTATCCGGGTCAACGCGGTCCTGCCGACCAACGTGGAGACCCGCATGCTGCTGAACGACGCGATCTACAAGTTGTTCCTCCCGGACGAGCCCCAGCCCACCCGGGAACAGGTCGAACCGCTGCTGCACGGCATGCACGCCCTCGACGTCCCGTTCGTGCAGCCCGACGACGTCAGCAACGCCGTTCTGTTCCTCGCCGGAGCCGAGTCCCGCTACGTCACCGGCATCACGATGCCGATCGACGCCGGCGCCCTGGTGAAGTAGTGACAGGCCCCGAAACGCGCTCTGCGACGGAAGGACACGACATGCTCGACGGCCGGGACCGCCACCCGCGACGGACGGAGGATGTCCTCGAGATCCGCGAACTGGCGACGCGGTACGCCCTGGCCGTCGACGACCACGACATGGAGACGCTGGCCGCGCTGTATACGCCGGACGCCGCGTTCCACGGTCTGTCGGAATCGCTGTGGGGGCGGGACGCGATCGTCACCTACGTTCGTGCCGCGCTCGACGGATACGACGGGGTCAGCGTGCACACCCCGCACCCCGGCACGGTGGACTTCACCGATGAGGACACGGCGCAGGGGGTCGTGCCCTGCCACGTCGAGTTCGCGCAGGCGGGGGTGCAGAGCATTCTCGCGTTGCGGTACCACGACCGTTACGTGAGACGGGCCGGGCGCTGGTACTTCGGCGAACGCCGGCTCGAGGTCCGGTACGCGACGCCGACCGCGACGTACGGGACGGTCCTCACGGCCGGGGCCGCACCCGACCCGCCGTCCCCCGCCGAGCAGGACGGACGACTCCGGCCGAGTCCGTCACCCACCTTCGACTGAACCATCCCGAGAGAGGGAATTACGATGCAAGACAACGACGGATCGGACGCCTACGACGTCATCGTGCTCGGCAGCGGGGGTGCCGGACTGTGCGCCGCCCTGTCGGCCGCCCGGTGCGGTGCCCGAGTGGGCGTGTTCGAGAAGGGCGAACTGCTCGGCGGTACCACGTGCCTGTCGAGCGCCGTGGCGTGGCTGCCGAACAACCGGTACGCGCGGGAGGCGGGGATCGTCGACTCGCGCGAGCAGTCCCTCGCCTACCTCGAATCCCTGTCGCACGGCATGATCCTGCCCGAGCTCGCGGAGGCGTTCGTCGACACCGTTCCCGAACTGCTCGACTGGCTCGACACCACGCCGCTGAAGATGCGCCTCGTCGCCGGCTACCCCGACTACCACCCCGAGCGGCCCGGCGGGATGCCGCAGGGCGGACGCTCCCTCGAACCCGACCTGTTCAGCTTCATCGACCTCGGCCGATGGGAGGACAAGCTCGTCGGGGTCCCGCGCCGTATGACGGTCGCGGAGACCCCCATCGGCGGCGGCACCGGCCACCTTCCCCCCGACGTGCTCGAGCAGCGGGAGCGGGACCGCGTGGAGGGCCTGGGCCGCGGCATGATCGCGGCCCTGCTCCAGGGCTGCCTCGACGAGGGCGTCGCCGTGCACACCGGGGAGCGGGGCGTGCGGCTGATCCAGGACGAGTCCGGCCGCATCACCGGCGTGCGGTTCGAGGGGCGGAACGGGGCGCACGACGTGCGCGCGGAGCACGGCGTCGTGCTCGCCACCGGCGGCTTCGAATGGGACGAGCGGCTGCGGCGCGACTTTCTGCGCGGACCGATGGCGCACCCCGCCACCGTACCCACGTGCACGGGGGACGGATTGCGCATGGCGATGCGCGTCGGCGCGCAGCTCGGCAACATGCGCGAGGCCTGGTGGGCGCCGGTCGCGGTGCTGCCCGGGCAACGGGCGAACGGTGCCCAGGCCGTCCAGCTCGTGCACCGGGAGCGCACTGCGCCGCACTCGATCATGGTCAACCGGCTCGGCCGGCGGTTCACCAACGAGGCGACCAACTACAACGCGCTCGGTGGGGCGTTCCACCAGCTCGACGCGCACGACTTCGACTACCTGAACCAGCCGTGCTGGCTGATCTTCGACGCCGACCACGTCGAGAAGTACGGGGCGTTCGGGGCCGCGCCGGGCACCGAAGCCCCGGAGTGGGTCGTGCGGGCCGACACTCTCGCCGATCTGGCACGGCAGATCGACGTCCCCGCGGACACCCTCGAATCGACGGTCGCCCACTGGAACGAGGACGTGCGCCGGGGCCACGACAGCGAGTACCACCGCGGCGAGAGCGTGTACGACGGGTTCGTCGGTGACAAGAACAGGTACCCCGGCGTGGAATCCACCCTGGGACCCGTCGCGCGGGCCCCCTTCCATGCGGTGCAGATCCACAGCAGCACGCTCGGCACGAAGGGCGGTCCGCGCACCGACGCCGACGGCGCGGTCCTCGACGTCGACGATCGGGTCATCCCCGGCCTGTTCGCCGCCGGGAACGTCATGGCGGCCCCCACCGGGATGGTGTACGGCGGAGCCGGCGGAACGCTCGGTCCCGCACTGGTGTTCGGCTACCGGGCAGGCCGGGCCGCGGCGCGGGCGGCCGGATCCCCGTCCGAACCCGACGGCATCCTGAGGGAGCCGACATCGGTGTGACGCTCCGGCGGGCGGCCGAACACCCGCGCAGTTCCCGGTCGGACGCGACAGCAATTGCTGTTGCGTCCGACCGTTCTGTGCGCGGGTCCGGAACCTGTACGGAGCCGACGTCGGTGTGACGTTTCAGCGGAGGGAGTGGTACGCGTCGGCGACGATGTCCAGCGCCGACCGGATCTCCTCCGGACTCCGCGTGTACGGCAGCCGGAGATGACGTTCGAACGCTGCGTGCACCCCGAACTGGGGTCCGGCGACGAGGAGCACGCCGCGTTCGAACGCAGCGGTACACAAGCGTGTCGACACCGGGCGTGGCATTTCCGCCCATAACGTCATGCCCCCGCGATTGGGATACACCCGCCATTCCGGCAGAGCTCGCGCCACCGCATCGAGCAGGATCGTTCGGCGTTCGCGCAGCGATTCCCGCCGACGTTCGAGAGTGTCGGGAGCCGACAGCAGCTCCGCGGCTGCGAGCTGATCGGGTAACGACGTGCCGAGATCGAATCCCGTCCGGTATCCGATCAACCGGGAGACGACGGCCGGATCGGCGCGGATCCACCCGATTCGCAGTCCCGTCCAGAATGTCTTCGACATCGAGCCCAGACAGATCGACGGGCACCCGTTCTGTTCGGCGAACACCGCCATCGGTGGCGGTGGAGGGGCCTCGAGCCATAATTCGGACGGGACTTCGTCCACGATGAGCGTGGTTCCCGACTCGGCAGCGATCCGGGCGTACTGTTCGCGACCCTCCCGTGTCAGGCACATCCCTGTCGGCTGATTGAAATCGGGGGTGATGTGTGCCAGCCGTGCGCCAGACTGGCGCGCGGCGTCGTGGATGGCAGGCAGGTTCCAGCCGCCGAACGTCGTGTCGTCCGGATCCAGCGCGATCGGCACGACCTGCAGGCTGGACTGCGTCATCGCCATGAGCGCCGTGGGATGGGTGGGGTGTTCGACGAGGATGCGGTCGCCGGGACTGCTGAGACAGCTCAGTACGAGTGTCAGGGCATGCTGCGCGCCCGCTGTGATCATGATCTGCTCCGGCGTGGTGTCGAGACCTCGCTCGGTGTACCGCCGCGCGACGAGTGACCTCAGCTCCGGCAGTCCGGCGCGGTCCATCCCGTGTGAGTTCAACAGCGCCGGTAGCCGCGTCAGCGCGGTCGAGTAGGCCTGCATGATGCTGTCGACCGGCGTGTCCGGAAGTAGATGCGCGAGGTCGAGACTCGCATTCTGCGCCGCGTCGGTGACCTGTCGGAAGATGACGCTGCCGGCCTCCGCGCGGCCCGTCGGCAACGCCACTACGCTGCGAGCGCCCTGCCGGCTGATCAGATAGCCGTTCCTGCGGAGATCGGCATATGCCGAGGTGACGGTGCTCCGGCTCACCGACAGGGCGCCCGCCAGATCGCGCTCACTGGGCAGAGCCGAGCCCAGGCAGATGCGTCCGTCGTGCACCAGTGAACGGATACCTTCGCTCAGCTTCGAATATGTCGCCCCCCTGCCGTGCGTACGCGCCCGGATCTCGACCGAACACGTCCCGAGTTCCCGGACCAGGGTCGCGGCCCCGATGACTCGCACTCCGACCACGTGTCTTCTCCCTTTCGCCGTGTCCGACCGGCGTGGTTCTCGAATCCAGGCCAGTCATCCCCCACTGGACCGTTGACCCCCTCTTCCTGGGTGTGAGCATAATCATACGCAGGGATTTTCGAGCACGTCGTCCCCCTCATCCCCGCTCGTCTTCGCTGGTGAGCGCCTACTTCTACGACCGCACGCCGGTCCCGAACATCAACGAGGAGTCAGATATGTCGAAGACGCGACGGATGGTCCGACTTGCCGGAGCCTTGTGTGCCCTGCTCACCGCCACCGCATGCGGCGGCGTGGGCGAACTCGGGGCTGCGAACGCCGGTGACGACATCACCCTCGGATACCAGGGCAAGATGAGCATCCTGGCCGCTCTGGTCGCCGAGGATCAGGGAATCTTCGAAGACCGGGGCGTTGCCGTGGAGTTCATGGAATTCACCTCCATCCCGGCGATGACCACAGCGGTGGCGGAGGGACAACTCGACGTCGCATTCACCACGCCGGTCACCGTTGCGCAGTACAACCAGGGCGCCTCCGGTGCTCAGATGCGGATGCTCGCCGCCTGCTGCACGTTCCAGTACACCGCCGTCGCGAACGAGGGCGGCCCGATCGCGGCGAGTCGCGACGGCAACTGGATCGAAGCCGTTCGCACCTGGCGGGGTGCCACGATCGGTGTCCCCGCCCTCGGCGGCTCCTACGACATCCTCACCCGGAACATCCTGCGCGAAGCCGGCCTCGACCCCGACCGGGACGTCGCGATCGTCGCTGTCGCCACGGGACAACCGGCGGTCTCCGCCCTGCAGGTCGGGTCCGCGGACATCGTCGTCAGTGACCGCTCCGGCGCCGCCGTCACCCTCGACGCCGGAATCGGACAGATCGTCTTCGACCTTCGTTCGGGCGACGGACCGGCTTCGCTCCGCGACGCCGTCGTCTCGGGCTACGTGTCGCGGGCCGACGCCCTCGACGGCGAGCACGCCGAAGACCTCCTCGCCTTCCGGGACGGCCTCGAGGACGCCCGACGGTTCATTCTCGACCCGGCGAACGAGGAGGCGGTCAAGAGCGCGATCACCGAGGCGATGGGGCTGGGCCCCGAGGCAACCGACCTGCTCTACCGCAGCATCGACCAGTACGACGTCGCACTCGACCGCGAGACCGTGGAACTCAGTTCCGCCGCGTACATCGACGAGGGACTGCTGCCCGCCGGCTTCACCTACGACGGTCTGGTCCTGGCTGGTGCGGATCGCTGACCGGTCCAGCTCACGGAACGACACGGGGCACCGCAGTCCACGAGTGTGCCGCTACGAAGGGAAGACAGTGAACCGCTACTCGCTACCGATCGACATCTCGACCGACAGGCACGTGCCGGCATTCGACGTGCGCAAGCAGGAACCGAAGTACGAGGCGCCCTCGCCCGTTCGGCCCCCGGAAGGTGCACCGAACGTGCTGGTGATCCTCCTCGACGACGTAGGTTTCGGTGCTTCGTCCGCGTTCGGCGGTCCGTGCCGGATGCCGGCAGCCGAAGCTCTCGCCGACAACGGTGCCCGGTTCTCGCGATTCCACACCACGGCCCTGTGCTCACCGACGCGGGCAGCGCTCCTCAGCGGCCGCAACCACCATTCGGTCGGAATGGGCGGGGTACCGGAGACCGCCACTTCGTCTCCGGGTTACAACGCCTTGCGGCCGCGGAGTTGCGCGACTGTCGCGCAGACTCTTTCGTACAACGGGTACGCGACGGGCGCATTCGGCAAGATGCACCAGACGCCGCCGTGGGAACAGACCGTGGCCGGTCCCTTCGACCATTGGCCCACCCGGGAGGGGTTCGACAAGTTCTACGGATTCGTCGGGGCAGAGACCAATCAGTTCACGCCCAACCTCTACGACGGCACCACTCCGATCGAGACTCCGGGGACGGAATCCGACGGGTACCACCTTTCCGAGGACCTGGTGGACCAGGCGATCCGATGGACGGAATCGGTACGCACACTCGACCCCGACAAGCCGTGGTTCTGCTATCTGAGCTTCGGAGCCTGCCACACCCCGTTCCACCTGCCGCGGGACTGGCGGACCCGCTACCGCGGTGAATTCTCCGCGGGATGGGACGCCCAGCGGGAGATCACCCTGGCCCGGCAGACGGAACTGGGTGTCGTCCCACAGGACGCCAAACTCGGCCCGTGGACGCCCGGAGTCCCGCACTGGGACGAACTGGACGACGCTCAGAAGGCCGTCGCCGAACGCCTGATGGAGGCCTACGCGGCTTTCGCCGAGCACACCGACGAACAGGTCGGCCGGATGATCGCCGAACTGCAAGCACGTGGGGAACTCGACAACACCCTGGTGTTCTACATCCTGGGCGACAACGGTGCCTCCGCCGAAGGTGGCCTCGAGGGCACGATGAACGAGATGGCCGGCGTCAACGGTCTCCACGTCACCGCCGCGGATCTCGTGAACCGGCTCGACGACGTCGGTGGCCCGATGAGCTACGCCCTGTACCCGGCCGGCTGGGCCGTGGCCATGGACACCCCCTACCAGTGGACCAAACAGGTCGCCTCGCACTACGGCGGAACCCGCAACGGCATGATCGTGCACTGGCCCGAAACCCTCACGACACCCGGAATCCGCAATCAGTGGCACCACTGCATCGATGTCGCCCCGACGATCCTCGAGGCTGCGGGCCTCCCCGAACCGACAACCGTGGACGGAGTGGCCCAGCGCCCCTACGAGGGCGTGTCGATGTTGTACTGCTTCGACGACGAGTCGGCGCCCGACCGCCACACCACCCAGTACTTCGAGATGTTCGGCAACAGGGGGATCTACCATCACGGATGGACAGCCGTGACCAAACACCGCACCCCGTGGACGATGGCGGCGATCGAGGCCGTCGACTTCGACGACGACGTGTGGGAACTCTACGACACGAACACCGACTGGTCCCAGGCCGTGAACCTGGCCGACCGGTATCCCGACAAGCTCGAGGAACTCAAGCGGCTGTTCGTCGCGGAAGCCACCCGCTACCAGGTCTTCCCGCTCGACGACCGGCTCTCCGAACGGTTCGACCCGGCAGTTGCCGGCAGGCGGACGCTGATGAGCGGACGCACCGAGCTGACCGTCCGTCCCGGCACCGATCGCCTGCGTGAGGACTCGGTGCCGAATCTGAAGAACACGTCCTTCCGGATCACTGCCTCGATCGACAGCGGTCCGAAGTCACCACACGGCGTCGTCGCGGCCCAGGGCGGCCGCTTCGGCGGCTGGGCACTGTACTGCATCGATGGGCGAATGACTTTCTGCCACAACCTGTGCGACGTCGAAAGATACTACGTGCGCACCGAACCCGTCGCCCCGGGCAGGCACAAGATCGAGTTCGTGTTCGACTACGACGGGGGCGGCGTGGGCAGAGGCGGCTCGGGCTCGATTCTCGTCGACGGTACATGTGTCGGCGAGGGGCGCATCGAGCGCACCGTGCCGTACGTCTTCTCTGTGGACGAGGTCCTGAGCATCGGGCGCGATCGCGGCACGCCTGTCTCGGAGGAGTACCGAGCGGACGAGTCGAGCGTGTTCGACGGGACCGTCGAGTACGTCACCTTCACCACCGAGGACGGCGCCGGTGATGTCGAACAGCGCCTGCGCGCCACATTGGCGACCCACTGACCAGCGCCGGCCGAACAGCCATCACACCGAACCAGCATCACGTGAGGAGCAACGACATGACAGGACGAGTCGAGGGCAAGGTCGCCTTCGTCACCGGTGCGGCACGGGGACAGGGACGTAGCCACGCCGTGCGGTTGGCGGAGGAAGGTGCCGACATCATCGCAGTCGACATCTGTGCGGACATCGACACCGTGACGCCCTACTATCCGCTCGCCACCGAGGCCGAGCTGAAGGAGACGGTGCGGCAGGTCGAAGCGCTCGGACGACGCATCGTCGCACGCACGGCCGACGTCCGGGACCTGGACGGCCTGCAGGCAGCATTCGACGCCGGCGTCGCGGAACTCGGACGGATCGACATCGTCGTCGCGAATGCGGGAATCGCCACGTACGGCCGGTCCTGGGAGCTGACGGCGGACCAGTGGCGGGACATGATCGACGTCAATCTCACCGGGGTATACCACACTGCGAAGGTAGCGATCCCGACCATGATCGAGGCGGGACGCGGTGGGTCGATCATGTTCACCAGTTCGATCGGTGGCCTGAAAGGAATCCAGCAGGTCGGACACTATGTCGCGGCGAAGCACGGCATCGTCGGGCTCATGCGGACCATGGCGAACGAACTGGGCCCCTACCGGGTCCGGGTCAACACCATCCACCCGACCAACGTCGCAACGATCATGATCCAGAATCCCGGCACCTACGGCATGTTCGTGCCGGACGACCCGGAACCTACCCAGGAGAAGGCGATGCCGGGATTCATGTCGTTGAACACCCTGCCCGTCCCGTGGGTGGAGAGCGCCGACATCAGCAGTGCCGTGCTCTACCTCGCAAGTGACGAGGCGCGTTACGTCACCGGTGTCGCGCTGCCTGTCGATGCGGGTGCACACGTCAAGTAGCCGGTGGCCGAGAGAGGGAGTGATGAGCAGTGGGACCGAACGACTACAGTAGCGATGGGGCAGTCGAACTCGACGCCGTGACCGTCGAGTTCGATCGGCACGGCACGGGCGAAGTGAACCGGGTTCTCGACGGTGTTTCCCTCGAAGTGCACGACGGAGAGTTTCTCGTCCTCGTCGGACGGAGCGGCTGCGGCAAGACCACCATCCTGAATTTGCTTGCCGGCCTGATACGGAACTTCACGGGGCGAGTCGGCATCCTCGGCCGCACGCCGGCCGAGGCACGCGACGACGTCGCCTACATGTTCGCCCGGGACGCTCTGCTCCCGTGGCGTTCGGCAGTCCGGAACGTGCAGTTCGGCTTGGAGATCCGCCATCCTGAGATGCCGCGCAGACAGCGGCGTGAACGTGCCCTGCAGTACCTCGATCTCGTGGGCCTGCGGGCCAGTGCCGGTCTGTATCCGTGGCAGCTGTCCCAAGGGATGCGTCAGCGTGTGGCGCTGGCACGGACATGGGCACTGGATCCGAAGTTGCTGCTCATGGACGAGCCGTTCGCAGCGCTCGACGCCCAGACCCGCGGTGACGTCCAGCGCAAGTTCCTGGACCTGTGGGCCGGTGACCGCAAGAACGTCGTGTTCGTCACGCACGACCTCACGGAGGCGATCCTCATGGCGGATCGGATCGTCCTGCTCGCCGAAGGAAGGATCGCCGCGGAGCACATCGTCGACATCCCCAGGCCGCGCGACGTCGACGAGATCACCCTCGATCCGACATACCGGCGCATCTACAAGGAACTCGTCGACGCGCTGCACGCGCCGGCGGAGAACCCCGAGCAGGTCCCCGCGTAACACCTCCGAACGATTCCGGCGGACCGCGCATCGCGAGCCGCCGGGAAAGGGTCGAAAATGACTACAGCAGTGGAAAGTCCCCGAAGCGCCGGTCCCGGCGTCACCGGCCGGTCACGTTCGTCGAACACTACTCCCGCTGCCGGCACCCGGAAGGCTCGGATCGGGCGGCACCCGCTCACCTTGCTCGCCATGAGGGTGGGTTTTGCTGCGGCACTGATCGGGCTGTGGCAGCTCGTGGTGAGCCTGCAACTGATCGATCGCACGGTGTCGAGCAGTCCCGTCGAGGTCTGGCATGCCCTCGTGAGCGCGGTCACCGGCAGTGAACTCTGGCTCAATCTCGCCGACACGATGATCGCGGCGGTGCTCGCCTTCGTGCTGGCCTCCCTCGTGGGCGTCGTGATCGGCATCGGTCTGGCACTGCTGCCGTCGGTGGAGAAGGTCGTTGCGCCGTTCCTCGATGCGATCAACGCGATGCCCCGGATCGCGCTCGCCCCGGTGTTCGTGGTGGCCTTCGGCCTGAGTATCAGCTCGAAGATCGCCCTGGCGTTTTCCATCGTGGTGTTCATGGTGATCAGCGCGGCCCGAGCCGGCGTGCGATCGGTGGACGTCGACGTCGCTGTCCTCGCCCGTACTCTGGGTGCCACACGCCGCCAGATGTTCACCAAGGTGCTCGTACCGGTGGCAGTCCCGTCGATCTTCGGCGGCCTGCGTCTGGGACTGATCTACTCGATCCTCGGCGTGGTGACGGCGGAGCTGATTGCGTCCCGGAGCGGGGTGGGGCAGCTGCTGCAGAAATACGCCGGGTTGTTCCAGACCGCAGAGATGTACGCGGTACTGATCGTCCTGGCTGTGGTAGCGGGCCTGATCAATGCCGGGATGACCCGCCTCGAGAGCGCCCTTCTGCGATGGCAACCCGATCACTCGTGACCGACACGATCACCGACGCCGACGCAGGTGGTTCGAGCGACCGCGCGGCGTGAGCAGACAGTGCGATGCCCCCGGCCGGTGTCCGTGCGGACTGCGCCGGGGGCTTTCGCATGCCGTCAGCTCGTCCGCATCACACATCGGAAACCGATGTGTCCGGTCGACGTATCCTCGCTCTGTCCCTGTCGGGCAGCCGGGCGGTAGCGCAGGCAGTAGTTGGGTGCGCAGAGGTGGGAGCCGCCCTTGATCACTCGTCGTGGCCGGGGCGCGTCGACGGGTTGCTCGGCCACGACGATCCTGGGGTTCCGGGGTATGCAGCACGCCGACGCCGGTGCCACGTTCTTTCCCCCGCTGGCATGGTCGCCGGTGAAGTCGTCGACGGTCCACTCCCAGACATTGCCCGCCATGTCCCGCAGCCCGTACGGATTGGAAGGGAAGGCGTGTACCGGGGAGGTCCGGTAGTACCCGTCCTCCTCCAGGTTCTGCCAGGGGAACTCGCCCTGCCACACATTGGCTCGCGGACCACCCGGCGGAGGATCCTCGTCGCCCCAGACGAAGTGCCTACCCTCCTGACCCCCGCGCGCCGCGAACTCCCATTCCGCCTCCGTCGGGAGGTCCTTGCCGGCCCACTTCGCGTACGCGAGTGCGTCGTCGTGGGAGACGTGCGTGACCGGATGGTCGTCCCGATCGTCGCTCGTGCTGCCGGGTCCCTCCGGATGCCGCCAGTTCGCTCCCGGAATCCACGACCACCATCGGGTGAAGTCGTCGAGCGGCACCGGATGGTCCGGTGGATCGAAGACGAGCGATCCCGGCACGAGCAGGTCGGCGGGAGCCTCCGGGAACTCGGCCGGATCGGGGGCGATCTCTGCGGTCGTCACATGCCCCGTCGCGTCGACGAACTTTCGGAAGTCCGCGACGGTCACGGGGTGGATGTCCATCCAGAATCCGTCGACGGTGACTCGGTGGACAGGTTGTTCCTCCGGGTAGAAGTGGTTCGATCCCATCAGGAAGGTGCCGCCGGGCAGATGCTGCATCGAAGCAGTGGGGTCGGCCCGTTCCGGCGTGCCGGGCCGGACGGACATCGATGGCTCCATGTGTGCTCCCGAGGAAGTACGTATCCCGTGAACGGGACTTTCGGACCTTGCATCTCCGCTAGTTAATAATGATGATAAGCATTAAGGTGCTCTTCGTCACAGTCTGAGCGGAAGAGGAGATGGGAAATGGGTCGAGTAACCGGGAAGGTCGCGCTGGTCACGGGCGCCGCACGGGGGCAGGGACGTTCGAATGCCGTCCGCCTCGCGGAGGAAGGCGCCGACGTCGTGATCCTCGACTCCTGCAAGGACATCGACACGGTCGCCTACCCGCTCGCCACCCCCGACGACCTCGCCGAGACCGGACGCCTCGTCGAGGCCGCGGGCCGTCGCTGCCTGTCCCGCGTCGTCGACGTGCGCGACCAGGCGGCCCTCGACCTGCTCGTCTCCGACGCCGTCGACGAGTTCGGGCGCATCGACATCGTCAGCGCCAACGCCGGCATCGTGAGCTTCACCCCCACCTGGCACCTCAGCGACGAGGAGTGGCAGAACGTCATCGACGTCAACCTCACCGGGGTCTTCCACACCGTGCGGGCGGTCGTCCCACACATGATCGAGCAGGGCACCGGCGGCGCGATCGTGCTCACCAGCTCGGTCGCGGCGATCCGGGCGAGCCGCAACCTCGGGCACTACGCGGCCAGCAAGGGCGGGGTCGTCAGCCTCATGCGCACCCTCTCCAACGAGCTGGGGGAACACGGCATCCGGGTCAACACCCTCAACCCCGGCACCGTCCGGACGGACATGATCGAGAACGACGCCATGTACCGCATCTACCGTCCGGACCTCGAGTCGCCCACGCAGGCCGACATCGTCGACCACTGCCGCCGGCGCAACGAACTCGACGTCCCCTGGGTCGAGGCCGTCGACATCAGCAATGCCCTGGTCTGGCTGGCCTCCGACGAGGCCCGGTACGTGACCGGCGTGGTCCTGCCCATCGACGCCGGATTGCTCGCCAAGGCCTAGAACCCGATTCGCCGCCAACGAATCCCGTCTCGGAAGGAACGCACGATGGAAAGCCCCGCTCGCTGTCCGGTCGTCCACTTCGACCACAATTCGCCCGAGCACTCGGCCGACCCGGCCGAGTCGTACCGGAAGATCCGCGAAACCGTCAAGATCGGCTGGACTCCTGCTCACGACGGTTACTGGGTGCTCTCCGACTACAGTTCGGTCTTCGACGCCGCCCGCGACGACGAGACGTTCTCCTCGGCGCGCAGCGAGTACGGCGGCGACGGGCTGTCCGTGGTGATCCCGAAAACCCCGCATCACGACCATATTCCGATCGAGCTCGATCCCCCGGAGTTCCGCAAGTACCGCAGGATCGTCAACCCGGTCAGCGCGCCGGCCGCCGTCGAGAAGATGAAGCCCACCATCGACCGGCACGTCGCGGGCTTCATCGACAGCGTGATCGAGAGCGGTGAGTGCGACCTGACGTCGGTCATCGGAGTGCCCTCGATCGTCACGGTGGAGTGGCTCGGACTCGACGTCTCGGAGTGGCGCCGCTACTCCAACGCCCACTTCCAGGTGCTCGCGGGAATTCCGGGCACCCCCGAGCACACCCGCGCGGTCGACGTCGACTTCCCGTACCTGGCCGGACGCATCGAGCAGACCATCACCGAACGGCGACGGGATCCGAAGGACGACATCATCAGCTACCTCGTCCAGCAGGAGGTCGACGGCAGCCCGATGAACGATCACGACGTGTTCGCGATCGTCGACCTGCTCATCTCCGGCGGCGTCGGCACCACCGCGTCCCTGGTGAGCAACTCGCTGGTCTGGCTCAGCCGCCACAAGGACGTGCGGCAGCGTCTCATCGACCACCCCGATCTCCTCGATCACGCCATCGAGGAGTTCCTGCGGTACTTCTCGCCGACCCAGGCGCTCGCCCGCACCGTGACGCACGACGTCGAGTTCCACGGCTGCCCCATGCAGAAGGGCGACCGGGTGCTGCTGTCGTGGGCCTCCGCCAATCGCGATTCGGAACTGTTCGACAAGCCCGACGAGATCGACATCGAACGGTGGCCCAACCGGCACACCGCCTTCGGCATCGGTGTGCACCGCTGCGCCGGTTCGCACCTCGGCCGGTACATGTCGCACGCTCTGATCAGCCAGGTGCTCGAACGGATGCCGGACTACGACGTCGACCTCGCGGCGCTGCAGCCGTACCCGCGACAGGGCGTGAACACCGGCTACCAGCGCATCCCGGCCACCTTCACGCCCGGTCGCCGGGTACTGACGGACTACACGCTGCAGTAACGTCTTTCGCCGACGCGGCAGTGCCGTCTTTCGCCGACGCGGCAGTGCCGGCCGTCCGCGTACGCGATCGCATGCGCGGACGGCCGGCTGTCGCGGCTGTCAGCCGAGCTTCCCGGTCGGTTCGAACTTCACGCGCAGTTCGGGGATGCTGCGGGTGTAGAGGCCCTCCTCGCGCGGTACGAAGCCGTCCTGGTACTCGATCGAGTCCATCGTGTCGAGCACGAGGTTCAGCGCGATGGTCATCTCCGTCTTCGCGAGCATAGAGCCCACGCAGAAGTGGCGGCCGAGGATGAACTGCACGTGGTTGGCCGCACCACTGAATGCTCGGTCGACGTTGAGGTCGGTTCGGAAGATGTCGAACTCGTCCGGATTCGAGAAGTGGCGCTCGTCGCGGTTGGCGGCCGCGAGCATCATGATGCACGTCGCCCCTGCGGGGATGGTCGAGTCCTCGATCTGCACCTCGTCCTCGGTCTGGCGCATGATCATGTGGACGGGTCCGGAATACCGCAGCGTCTCGGCGATGACGCGGTCGGCGAGGGTGCGGTCCTCGCGCACGGCCCGCATCTGCTCGGGATGGTCGATCAGATTGCGAATCATGCTGGCGATGGCTTTGTCCGTCGTCTCGCCACCGGCGACGAGGAGCAGACTGACGAAGGCCTTGATCTCCTCGTCGGACATCTGCTCGCCGTCGACCTCCGCGCGGCACAGGCGCGAGAGCAGATCGTCGCCGTCGCCCGAGCGTCGTTCGCGGATGATCGGCAGCATGTACTCGCGCAGCTCGACATGGGTGCGTTCGGCGGCGGCGTTGATCTCGGGGTCTCCGGCCAGGTTGTTGAGATAGGCCATGATCGAGAAGTACCAGCCGCGGAACCGCTCGTGATCGCTCTTGGGCAGGCCCAGCATGTCGACCATCACGTTGATGGGGAATCGGCTGGTGAACTGGGAGACGAGTTCGGCCTCGCCCTGCCGGGCCACCGCGCCGAGCAGCTCGCCGGCGTTGCGCGCGACGATGTCGCCGATCAGCTGGGCGGCATTGTGGGTGATGGCCGGCATGAAGCGTTCGAGTCCGTTGCCGCGGAAGAACGGGTTGAGCAGCGCGCGGTGCGTGGAGTGCTCGCGCCCTTCCATCTGCAGGATCGTGCGGCCGTGGATGGGCTCGAGCTGCCATTCGTAGTTGCGGCTGGAGAACTTCGGGCTGCGGAAGGCCTCGGCGCAGTCGGCGAACCTGCTGATCAGGTAGCTGTCCGTGCCCTCGTGGTGCAGGGCCGGGTAGTGGTCGCGCAACACGCGGTGGAGCGGGTACGGGTTGTCGAGGAACTCGGGGGAGAGGATGTCGGGGGCGATGGGGCGGGGATCGACTGCGGTCACTCTGGGATCTCCTGATCGTCGAATCGAGGGTCGAGCAGGATCGGTGCCGGAGCACCGGTCGGGGTCGTGCCGCTCCGCCGAGGGTCTGGGGCCGGAGGTGGACAGTGATCCGGATCACTAGGTGCTGATAACTATAAATACGATTCGAATGATGTCAACGCATATTGGTGAAACGAGTTCTCGACGGGAACGGGCGCCCACTCGTGAGGAGTGGGCGCCCGCACCGAATCTGCCGTCCAGCTCGAGGGTGCTGCCACGCCGGCGGTAGTCGGCGAGCGCCGCGTCGTACTCGTCGTCCGATCCGAGTCGGCTGCACATGCTGGACCCGCAGCGGGTTAGAAGAACCGTTTGACGACCTTCGCTGTCGGCGCGACGTCCATGTCCGAGCGGACGTAGAGGGCGTCTGTGATCCGTTTGATCGGCAGGGTGTGCCATGGATCGAGTTCGGATTCCACACCGAACGAGATCGAGCCGCGCCCGGACCATGCTTGCTTCGGGGTCACACGGCAGGAGTTGAGCACCAGATCCGCGAGCGACGGGTCCCCACCCTCGGGATTCGGGATGACCCGGAGGCCCATCGGCTTCATGTCGTAGGGCTCGAGGTCGACCGGACGCTCCGGCTTCATCTGTACGGTGCAGATGCGGCTTCCCTTGGGACGTTCCACGATTCCCTGCATGACCTCGCTTTCCTGCTGCCACTCGATGTGGCCGAACTTCTTGGGGTTGCCCCAGATCTCACGGCCGGCGGCGAGTGCCGACTCCTGGTTGAGCAGGATGCGGACGGGATAGATGCACGGCTCGCCCTCCCACGTGCAGTCGAGGAACTGGTAAGCCTCCTCGTACGCACCGAACGTGGTGAACGGCATCTTGGCGATGACGATGCGGACGGTTGCCGGGAGAGTGAGTTCGAAACCCGCTGCCTCCGGAAGGAGGTCGAGCGCGGCGTTCTCGTCGGTCTCGTAGGCGACCGTGATGGTCTCCATGTCGCGATAGTAGACGGGCGGCTTCGGGTAGAGCGGCTCGTCCACCCGCATCGTGTAGCCGAATTTCTCCCGGGTGAGTCGTCCCTGCTTGGCCATGATTGCTCCTTGCGTCGAGGGAAATGTGGCGGATCAGTGTTCGTAGACGGGAGTGGTGGTACCCCGGGGGACGATCATCTTGTCGAACTGCGCCTGCTCGATCAGGGCGGTGTCGCAGAACTCGAGCATGGCCGCGATCTTGTCGTCGCGGACGGTGACGATCCAGCAGTACTGGTTCTTGTACGGAACCCCGTTGCGGCCCATGCCATCCGAGCGGCAGAATACGACGACGCGCCCGTCCTCCAGCGAGAGGACGTCCTCGACCTCGAGTGGCTTGATGCCGTACTCCTGGCTCAGGCCCTGCACGGACGGGCCTTCGCGCTCCTCGCCGCGGAAGTTCGCGCCGAGAAAGTCGTTCTGGATGGACTCGAGACCCTTGTAGGTGCCCGAGATGGGAGTGGATCCGATGAGGGTCCAGGTGGCATCGGGATGGAAGTAGCGGGTGAACGCGTCTCCCACCCCCTCCGAATCGCCGCGGACGGCGGCGAGCCAGTTCTGTACGACCTTCTTTTCGTTGGTTCCCATGTCCATTCGCTTTCGTGATTCCGGGGCGGGCTGCTCCCGCGCCGGTCGACAGGTCCGTCCCGAGGAAAGCCGCCGTCGATGCTCGCGCATCGGCTGGGATGGGACGGGGGCTCTCCTGCGGTCGCTCGGGCCTCTGCGGATCGTCGAATCGACGGTCGAGCGGGAGTTGCGTCGCTCAGGGGCGAGCGCCTCCGCGGACGGTTCGGGATCGGAGTCGAAGTGATCCAGATCACCGATGCTGACGACTGTATGCGGAATTTGGTAATTGTCAATGGATTTCGCGCACGCCGAAGATGCCGAAGGGGGCGTCCACTCGGTGGAGTGGACGCCCCCTTCGCGCGCGGGAACTCGCGCGGGAACTACGGTTGCGTCGTCTTCGGCGGCTCCAGCGTCCGGAGGGCGGCGAGCAGCCGCTCCGGGATCGGGGCCTTGTTTCCGTCGGCGCCGCGCACGGCGAACGTGATCTTGCCGTGAGCGACGAGTTCGTCGCCGCGCTCGAAGTCGAATCCCAGCGCGTACGAGGTGGTGCCGAGGTGGTCGAGGACGACCGTGCAGGTCAGCTCGTCGAACACCTCGCAGCTGGTGATGTACTGGCACTCCGACTTCAGGCCCACGGTGTAGACGCCGACGGTGTCGAGCAACGTGTGGCTGTCGAGGCCGAACGAGTGCAGCCAGACGCTGTACGTGCGTTCCATCCACGGGTAGTTGATGGCGAAGTACGAGATCCCGACGGCGTCGCAGTCGCCGTAGGCGAGCTGGAAGCGCTGCTGCGTGACGGCGGTGGTGGCGGTGGTCATGTCGTGTCCTTCCGGGTGGATCAGGGGTGGCCGCCGTCGACGGTGACGATGGAGCCGGTCGTGAAACTCGAGGCGTCGCTCGCGAGGTAGAGGGCGGCGCCGACGATCTCGTCGGGCTGTCCGCCGCGCTTGGCGGCGAAGCGCTGCGCCCGCTGGGAGAACGCCTCCATGTCCCACGAGTTGCTCACGTCCGTGAGGAAGGTGCCGGCCATGATTGCGTTGCTGCGCACCGTGGGACCGAACGCGTGCGCCATGCCGATCGTAACGGCGTTGAGTCCGGCCTTGGCGGCGGCGTAGGGAAGGATGTCCGGCCTGGGGTGCACGGACCCGGCGCTGGAAATGTTGATAATGGATCCGCCGTCGCCCTGCGCCATGCGGGTTCCGACGAGTGCCGCGAGCCGGAACGGGCCCTTGAGGTTCACCCCGATCACTTTGTCGAACAGCGTTTCGCTGACGGTGTCGAGACTGTCGTACAGCGGGGACATGCCCGCGTTGTTGATCAGCACGTCGATCTTCCCGAAGTGACCGTAGGCCGCCTCGACGAGTTCCTCGATCGATTCCCATCGTCCGACGTGGAACGAATGCGCAAGCGTCTTGCGTCCCGTCTCCTCGGTGATCTCGTCGGCGGTGGCCTGGCAGGAGGCCAGGTCACGGCTGGCGATGACGACGTCGCAGCCGGCGCGAGCCAGCCCGAACGCCATGGCGCGGCCGAGGCCCCGGCTGCCGCCGGTGACGATCGCCGTGCGGTCGGTCAGATCGAACGCGCGGACGGGGTCGAACCCCGGGCGGGTCCGGCCGGTTGTTGAATCGGTCATCGAGTTCCTCCACTGGTCCTGGTTGACGGTACCCAATTCCTTGCTATTGTGATCATAGATTAGCGGATAGTGATCCAGTTCACGACAATGGCCGAGACCGCGCCGAGTCACACCGCCGTGTCGCACCCGGTGGATCGGACGCATCGCCAGAACGGAGTACAAGGTGAGTGACGACCAGCAGGACCTGTTCGCCCTGCCGCAGCGGTACCTCGACCTCCAGCGGGAAGCCCGGGACCTCGCGGCCGAGTGCGCCGACATCGCTGCGCGCGCCGACGAGGCGGACAGCTTCGATCCGGACGTCCGCAAGCGGCTGACCGCGTCCCGGCTCACCGAGGTCGTCGTGCCGGCTGCCTACGGTGGTCGCTTCGAGAAGGTCGACTCGCTCGCGGTGACCATCGTGCGCGAGGCCCTCGCCGCCGAGTCGGCCCACCTCGACTCCATGTTCGGGATGCAGGGCATCGGCAGCTACTGCATCAGTGTCGGCGGCTCCGAGGAACTCAAGGCGGAGTGGCTGCCCAAGGTGGCCCGGCTCGAGGCCGTGGCCGCGCTCGGCCTGACGGAGCCGCACGTCGGCTCCGATCTCAAGGCACTCAGCACCACCGTCGTCGAGCGCGACGGCAAGCTGATCGTCGACGGGCACAAGTCCTTCATCACCAACGGCGGCGACGCGGACTTCTACAGCATCCTCGCCCGCGAGGGCGACGGATACTCCCTCGTGCTGGTCCCGGCCGACGCGCCCGGCCTGCGCATCGAGCGCCCGCACCAGATCATCGCGCCCCACGTGCTCAGCGACGTCATCCTCGAGAACGTCGAGGTACCGGTCGGCAACCGCATCGGGGAACCGGGCAAGGGCTTCGGGCTCGTCCTCGCCACCCTCGCCACGTTCCGCGTGTCCGTGGCCGGCGCCGCCGTCGGCGTGGCCCAGGCCGCGCTGGACGAGGCGGTCGCCCACGCCAAGACCCGGGAGGGCTTCGGCGTCAGCCTCGCGCGTCTCGGATCGGTGCCCGAGCACCTCGCCTCCTGCTGGACCGACATCGAGATGGCGCGCTCGCTGACCTACCGCGCGGCCGCCGCGTCGGCCCGCGACGCACGCGCCAATCTGCACCTGTCGTCGATGGCAAAGGTCGGCGCCACCGAGGCGGCCGCCCGCGTCGTCGACCGCTCGGTGCAGATCATGGGCCGCTTCGGGCTCGTGCGCGGCGGGAAGCTCGAGCGCCTCTACCGGGAGGCCCGTCCCATGCGGATCTACGAGGGCTCGACCGAGGTGATCTTCGATTCCCTGGCCAAGCAACTCGTGAAGGAAGCCCAGTAGGGGCAGAATGCGGACCAGAGGCAGGCACCCATGACAACGGACGCGAACACCACCAAGCTGGAGCGAGTCGTCATCCGCTTCGCGGGCGACTCGGGCGACGGCATGCAGCTGACCGGCGACCGGTTCACCTCCGAAGCGGCCGCGTTCGGCAACGACCTCGCGACGCAGCCGAACTTCCCCGCCGAGATCCGGGCACCGCAGGGCACGCTGCCCGGCGTGTCGTCGTTCCAGATCCAGATCGCGGACCACGACATCCTCACCGCGGGTGATCGCCCGGACGTCCTCGTCGCGATGAACCCGGCGGCGCTGAAGGCGAACATCGGCGACCTGCCGCGCGGCGGCACCGTCATCGTCAACACCGACGAGTTCACCAAGCGCAACCTGTCCAAGGTCGGCTACGCCGCCAGCCCGCTCGAGGACGGCAGCCTCGACGAGTTCGTGATCCACCAGGTGCCGATGTCGAGCCTGTCGGTCGGGGCGGTCGAGCCGGCCGGCCTGAGCCGCAAGGACGGGGAACGCGCGAAGAACATGTTCGCGCTCGGGCTGCTGTCGTGGATGTACAACCGGCCGGTGGGGCGGATCGAGGAGTTCCTGCGCACGAAGTTCGCCAAGAAGCCGCAGGTCGCCCAGGGCAACCTGCTCGCATTCCACGCCGGGTGGAACTACGGCGAGACCACGGAGACGTTCGCGACGACGTTCGAGGTGGCCAAGGCGGACCTGCCGCCCGGTACGTACCGGCAGATCACCGGCAACACCGCCCTGGCCTACGGCCTGGTGGCCGCCGGTGAGCTGTCCGGGCTCGAGGTGTTCCTCGGGACGTATCCGATCACTCCCGCCTCCGACATCCTGCACGAGCTGACCAAGCACCGCAGCCTCGGCGTGACCACCTTCCAGGCGGAGGACGAGATCGCCGCCATCGGCGCGGCAGTCGGGGCCTCCATCGGCGGCGCCCTGGGCGTCACCAGCACCTCCGGTCCGGGCCTGGCCCTCAAGAGCGAGGCCATCGGCCTGGCCGTGATGACCGAAATCCCCCTCGTGGTGATCGACGTGCAGCGCGGCGGACCGTCGACGGGCCTGCCGACCAAGACCGAGCAATCCGACCTGCTGCAGGCGCTGTACGGGCGCAACGGTGAGTCGCCGGTCGCGGTGCTCGCGCCGCGCTCACCGGCCGACTGCTTCGCCACCGCGGTCGAGGCGGCCCACATCGCCCTGACCTACCGGACCCCGGTGCTGCTGCTGTCCGACGGCGCCATCGCCAACGGCTCCGAACCCTGGCAGATCCCGCGGGTAGACGAGCTCGCCCCGATCGAGCCGGGCTACGAGACGGGCCCGGACGCCGGTGGTGCGCCCCTGCGCCCCTACGCCCGGGACCGCGAAACCCTGGCCCGCACCGTGGCGATCCCCGGAACGCCCGGCCTCGAGCACCGGATCGGTGGCCTCGAGAAGGCGAACGGCAGCGGCAACATCTCCTACGACCCGGCCAACCACGATCTGATGGTGCGCCTGCGCCAGGCGAAGATCGACGGGATCTCGGTCCCGGATGCCGAGGTCGACGATCCGTCGGGGCAGGCGGAACTGCTGATCGTGGGATGGGGCAGTTCCTACGGGCCGATCGGCGAGGCGTGCCGCCGGGCCCGGCGGCGCGGCACCGCGGTCGCCCACCTGCACCTGCGGCACCTGAACCCGTTGCCGCGCAACCTCGGTGAGGTACTCGGCCGGTACCGCACGGTGATCGCGCCCGAGATGAACCTGGGACAGCTGACGAGCGTGCTGCGGGCGCGCTACCTCGTCGACGTCCAGCCGGTGACCAAGGTTCAGGGCCTGGCCTTCCTCGCCGACGAGATTGTCGACGCGATCGATGCCGCGCTCGCCGGCACCCTGCGCGAGCTGGAACACGCCAAGACCACCGCCGCGCTGGCTGCGGCCGAGTACCGTCCGGAGCCGGACCGCGAGGAGGAATCGGCATGACCGAGTTGATCAGCCGCGTGGGCACCGATCTCGGCTTGAGTGCCACCGCGCTCGTCCCGACGACCGACACCCCGCAGAAGGCCAAGGACTTCACGAGCGACCAGGAGGTGCGCTGGTGCCCGGGCTGCGGTGACTACGTCATTCTGGCCGCGATCCGCAACTTCCTGCCCGAACTCGGCCTGCGGCGCGAGAACCTGATGTTCGTCTCGGGCATCGGCTGTTCGAGCCGGTTCCCGTACTACCTCGAGACCTACGGCCTGCACTCCATCCACGGCCGTGCGCCGGCGATCGCGACCGGTCTGGCCGTCACCCGGCCCGACCTGTCGGTGTGGGTGGTCACCGGTGACGGCGATGCCCTCTCGATCGGCGGAAACCACCTGATCCATGCGCTGCGCCGCAACGTGAACCTCACGATCCTGTTGTTCAACAACCGGATCTACGGCCTGACGAAGGGGCAGTACTCGCCCACGTCCGAGGTCGGGAAGATCACCAAGTCCACGCCGATGGGTTCGGTGGACCACCCGTTCAACACGCTGTCCCTCGCTCTCGGTGCCGAGGCCACCTTCGCGGCCCGAGCGCTCGACTCCGACCGCAAGGGTCTGACCGACGTGCTGCGCCGCGCAGCCGAGCACCGGGGCACCTCGTTCGTCGAGATCTATCAGGACTGCCCGATCTTCAACGACGGCTCCTTCGACGTGCTGCGCAAGGAGGACGCCGAGCAGCGGGTGATCCCGCTGCGCCACGGTGAGCCGATCGTGTTCGGCGCCGAGGGCCAGAAGTGCGTCGTCCGTGACGGATTCGGACTGCGCGTGGTGGACACGGCGACGGCCGACCCGGGTGCGATCGTGGTGCACGATGCGCACGCCGACGATCCGGAGTACGCCTTCGCGCTGTCGCGGCTGTCCGACCAGGACCTCGAACACACCGTGTTCGGCGTGTTCCGCAGCGTTGCCCGTCCGACGTACGACGACCTGGTGCGGGAGCAGAACGAGAGCGCCCGCACCGGCGGTCTCGACCGCCGAGACTCCCTGCAGTCCTTGTTGACCGGGCACGACACCTGGACTGTGTCCGATTAGCCCGATGTTCGAATAGCGTCGATCGCCGCCCCTCGGCGCGGAAACTGGGGTCCTCGTACCCCTAGACAATGCGCATGATTAGTATAAAGTGACTGCCATCACACCTCCCTTCCTTCCCTCCCCTCGGCAGGAGTAGTCGTAATGTCGCTCAGGAACGAAATCGAAAACGCCCTCGCCCGCTACGCGCTCGCCTACGACGACGGCGACATGGACGGCGTCGAGCGCGTCTTCGGCGAAACCGCCGTGTTCACCATGAAGATCGGCGACGGCGACCTCATCGGGCCGCTGAACGGCCGCGAGGAGATCATGGGCCTGTTCCGCGGCGCGCACGAGTCGCAGACCGACCAGCGGCGGCACATCACCACCAATCTGCTGATCGACGAGATCGACGAGAAGAACGTCCGCACGGTGTCCTACCTGCTCATCACCTCCGCGGAGAACGGTGCGCTGAAGGTGTTGTCCACGGGCAAGTACGAGGACGAGTGGACCCGGAGCGGCGGCGACTGGGTGCTCACCAAGCGGCACATCGCCCTCGACCTCCCGTACTGAACCCTCCCGCATCCGGAGACACCCATGACGATGAACCAGGGCCTCATCCCCGCCAAGTGGGCCGCCCTCACCCCGAACCGCATGGCGTTGTACGACGTCCCCAACGATCGCCGCATCACGTTCGCCGACCTCGACGAGCGCGTCCGGCGCCTGGCGAACGGACTGCGCGGACTCGGCCTGGAGAAGGGCGACCGCGTCGCCGTGCTGACCAAGAACAGCATCGAGTTCCAGGAACTGTTCTTCGCCGTCGGCCGAGCGGGACTGATCCTGCAGCCGCTGAACTGGCGGCTGGCAACTCCGTCCCTGCTCGGGCTCGTCGCCGACGCCACCCCGAAGGTGCTCATCACCGCCTCCGAGTTCCGTTCCGTGGCAGAGGAACTGAGTCGATCCACCACGGTCGACCACTGGCTCGAGTTCGGCCCGGGCGGAAGCGGGACGTACGAGGAGCTGCTCGCGAGCTCCAGCCCGGCCGAACCGATCTGGACGCCGAGCGTCGGGGGAGACGACCCGTTCTTCATCCTCTACACCGGCGGCACCACCGGCGAGTCCAAGGGCGCGCTGCACTCGCACACCAGCGCGGCCGCCGGCATGCTCAACCAGACCGTCGCCGAGCGGGTCGTTCCGACCGACGTCTACATGCTCACCGGCCAGATGTACCACATCCCGGTGGTGCTCTCGATGAACTACATGAAGCACGGATGTCCGGTCGTGCTGGTCAATTTCGAGGCCAGGCAGGCGCTCGAGATCATCGAGTCGGAACGGGTCTCGGCGTTCCTCGGCATCACCACGATGCTGAACTGGATGATGGCCGTGGAGAACTTCGACTCCTACGACCTGTCGAGCCTGCGCAACATCCAGTACGGCGGCGGCCCCATGCCGTCCGCGATCGTGCGCAGCGCGCTCGAGGCGTTCCCGTGCACCCTCATCCAGGGATACGGCCAGACCGAGGGCACGACCATGTCGTTCCTGTCCCAGGAGGACCACCTCGACGCGGTCAACGGCATCAACGAGCACCGGCTGAAGTCCTGCGGCCGCGAAGGATTCGGCACCACGATCCGGGTCGTCGACTTCGACGGCAACGAGGTCCCCAAGGACGGCAGGACCCCCGGCGAGATCGTGGTCCGCTCCGAGGCCAACATGCTCGGCTACTGGAACAAGCCGGAGTTGACCGCGCAGACCCTGCGCGACGGTTGGATGTGGACCGGCGACGTCGCGGTCTGGGACGAGGACCACTACGTCTATATCGTCGACCGGGCCAAGGACATGATCATCTCCGGTGGCGAGAACATCTACAGCATCCAGGTCGAAGAGGCCATCGGCGCCCATCCCGCAGTCCTCGAATGCGCCGTCATCGGCATCCCCGACGACGAGTGGGGCGAGGTCGTCAAGGCCGTCGTCGTGCTCAAGCCCGGGCACACCGCCACCGAACAGGAGATCATCGACACCGCGAAGCGGAACCTGGCCTCCTACCAGAAGCCCCGTTCGGTCGACTTCGTCGACGCCCTGCCGAAGGCGCCGACCGGGAAGATCATGAAGCGGGACCTGCGGGCGCCGTATCTCGAAGCGACGGCGGCCCGATGACCGTGGACACCGGACGCCGGGTGCCGACCGAGACCGAACTCGCCGAACTGGTCGGCACGCGCTTCCCCGGCGGCCAGGCCACGCTCGAGCCGTGGTGGGTGCACCTCGTCCTCGACAGCATGCTCGCCGACCCCGCCGACGGCGGTGCGCACCCGGTGCTGGTGTTCCTCGTCGCCACCGGCGCGATGGGCTGGAGCTGGGACGAGTTGTTCGCGGTGTTCGGGGCCACCGAGGCCGACGGCCCGATGGCCGGGGAAACCGAGACGGTGGTGCACCGGCCGCTGCGCGTCGGCGCCACCTACCGCGTCTCGGGCGAGATCGTCTCCGCGACGCGCAAGGTGGGCCGGCGCACCGGCGTCTTCGACATCGTCGGCTACCGTCTCGACCTGCACGACGAGGACGGCGCGCACTGTGCCTCCACCACCAACTCGATCGTGTTCCCGCGGCGAGGAGAGAACGCATGAAACCGACCGTCGGACAGAAGATTCCCGAGCGCACCATCGACGCGGTGGATCCGGCCCGGATGAAGACCCTCTCGGCGCTCATGCGGGACCCGAACCCGATCCATTTCGATCGGAAGGCGGCGAGCGCGCTGGGCCTCGGCGACCGCACGGTCAATCAGGGCCCGAGCAACATCGCCTACGTCGTGTCCATGCTCGGCTCCTGGGCCGGTGGCGTGGACCGGGTCACCGGATACCGGTTCAGATTCCTCGGCAACGTATTCGAGGGTGACAGGCTGCGGGCCGCGGGCGTGGTGACCGACGTGGAGGAGACAGCCGACGGCCTCCTGGTGCGCTGCGACCTCACACTCGACGTCCTCGGCGGAGCGCGCGTTCTCGAAGGCACCGGGACCGTCCGGTTCCCCGTCGATCGCTAGACACCAATTCTCACGAGAGGGGCGACAATCATGGCAGGACGAGTAGAAGGCAAGGTCGCGTTCATCACCGGGGCCGCCCGCGGCCAGGGTCGCAGCCACGCGCTGCGGCTCGCCGAGGAGGGCGCCGACATCATCGCGGTCGACATCTGCGAGAACATCGACTCGGTGACCCCGTACTACCCGCTGGCCACCGAGGACGAGCTCAAGGAGACCGTCCGGCTCGTCGAGGCCCTCGACCGGCGGATCGTGGCGCACCGCGCCGACGTCCGGGACCGCGCGGCGCTGCAGCGCGCCTTCGACGACGGGGTGGCGCAGCTCGGCGGCGTCGACATCGTGGTCGCCAACGCCGGCATCGCCACCTACGGCCGCTCGTGGGAACTCACCGCCGAGCAGTGGCGCGACATGATCGACGTCAACCTCACCGGCGTCTTCAACACCGCGGTCGTCGCGATCCCCACGATGATCGAGCAGGGCCGCGGTGGGTCCATCATGTTCACCAGTTCGATCGGTGGCCTCAAGGGCATTCAGCAGGTCGCCCACTACGTCGCCGCCAAGCACGGCATCGTCGGGCTCATGCGGACCATGGCGAACGAGCTCGGTCCCCACAGCATCCGGGTCAACACCATCCACCCGACGAACGTCGACACCATCATGATCCAGAATCCCGGGACGTACGGCATGTTCTCCCCGGGGGATCCGGAGCCGTCGCAGGAGAAGGCGATGCCGGGGTTCATGTCGCTGAACACGCTGCCGGTGCCCTGGGTCGAATCGATCGACATCAGCAACGCGGTGCTGTTCCTCGGCAGCGACGAGGCACGGTACGTCACCGGAGTCACCTTCCCGGTGGACGCCGGCGCGTACGTGAAGTGATGTGACGATGGCCGTCGGAATCGACGACAACGAGGATCTGCGTACGCTGCGGGTCGACGAGGAGGGCATCGCCGAACTCGTTGCGGCGCAGACCGAATGTACCTTCGCCTTCAGTACGGCGGCCGGGTGGCCCGCCGGGGTGGTGATGAGCTACCTGCACCACGACGACCGGTTCTGGCTCACCGCCGCGAAGGACCGCGCGCACGTACGTGCGGCGATGCGTGAATCCCGTGTGACGCTCGTGATCTCGAATGCCGGCACCGGCCTGCCCGGCAGGCGGATGCTCGCCGTCCGCGGCCGCGTCGCCGTCCACGCCGACGCGGAGACCAAACGCTGGTTCTATGCGGCGTTCGCGGAGCGTCATGCTCCGACCGATCCCGCAGCCTTCCAGCGACTGCTGGACAGCCCCAACCGAGTCGTCCTGGAAGTCCGTCCCGTTCGCATCGCGGTCAGTCACGACTCGACCAGGATGCCGGGCGACGGACGCGGCGGCTCGCTCGGGCCTCGACCGAACAAGGAGTGAACAATATGATCGCGGATCCGGACTCCGCCTACGCCCACCTGCTCTCGCCGTTCCAGATCGGCCCGATGAAACTGCGCAACCGCGTGGTGCTGCCGCCGCACGCCTCGGCGATCGGCAACATCTTCGGGTCCGAGGCCGACGCCGAACGCAACCTCGCCTACTACGTGTCCCGGGCGAGGGGCGGAGCCGCGTGGTTCGACAGCCTCAGCGCCTGGGTTCCGAACACCGGAGTGATCCCGGGGTTCGAGCCCACCGGCGTCGGCGCCACGGTCGAGGGCCACTACAGCCTGCCGATCTTCGTCGAACGCGTACAGGCGTATTCCGATGCCCTGCACGCCGAGGGCGCGGTGGCGACGGGGCAGATGGTCCACCAGGGCGGCATGCCGCATGGTGCGTCGTCGGTCCTGAGCGCTCCGGTGATCAACAACGTCCCACACAAGCTGAACCGGGACGAGATCGCCTACTTCGTCGGCCAGTACAAGTTCTGTGCGGAGCAGGCCCAGAAGGCACGCCTCGACGGCGTCGAGCTCCACATGAACCACGACGATCTGCTCGAGTACTTCCTCTCGCCGCTGACCAACAAGCGCGACGACGAGTACGGCGGCTCGATCGAGAACCGTTGCCGGTTCCCGGTCGAGGTGCTGCGGGCCATCCGCGACGTGATCGGATCGTCCATGGTCATCGGCATCCGGCTGAACCTGCGCGAGGAGGTCCCGGGCGGCTACGACATCACCGGGGCCATCGAGATCGCGCAGTACCTCGAGAGCACCGGCCTCGTCGACTACTTCCACGGCGTGGTGGGCAGCCCGTGGGGCAACCCGTCCTACATCCAGCCGCACTTCTACGAGGCCGGCCAGTGGAGCGATCTCGCCGGGCAGCTCAAGCGGGCGGTGTCGCTGCCCGTCGTGCACACGGGCCGCATCAACCACCCCGACGTCGCCGAACGGATCCTCGCGGCCGGCGACGCCGACGTCGTCGGCATGGCCCGCGCGCACATCGCCGAGCCGTCGATCATCGAGAAGGTCCGCACCGGCCGCGTCGACGAGATCCGGCCCTGCGTCGGCGGCAACGAGTGCATCAGCCGCCGCTACGTCGAGGGCCTGCCGTTCGGCTGCGCGGTCAACCCCGTCACCAGCAACGAGGTCGACGGGCCGTGGCCCACCGTAACCGACCCCCGGCGCGTGCTCGTCGTCGGTGGCGGCCCGGCGGGCATGGAGTTCGCGGCCCTGGCCCGGGAGAAGGGCCACGACGTGGAGTTGTGGGAGGCGTCCGACGTGCTCGGCGGCCAGCTGCGCACCGCGATCAACGCGCCCACGTACGACATGTTCGAGAAGTACCTGGACTGGCAGCAGCGCCGGCTCGAGCGGGCGGGCGTGAAGATCGACTACCGGCACGCGGCGACGAAGGCGGAGATCGAGGCCGCCGGATTCGACGTGGTGGCGGTCGCCACCGGCTCCACCCGCCGGATCCCGGACATCCCGGGCGTGTACGGCGACAACGTCGCCGACATCCGCGACGTCCTGAACGGCGACGCCGCGGTCGGCAAGCGGGTCCTGATCGTCGCGCAGGACGATCACATGCCGCCGCTGTCGCTCGCCGACTTCCTCACCGATCGCGGTCACGACGTCACCATCGTCTACGCGACTCAGGTCGCGGGCCAGCTGCTCGGCCGCTACATCGTCGGTGCGATCCTCGGGCGCCTCGACGAGAAGGGCGTGCAGTACCGGTTCATGGAGGACGTCGTCGAGATCACCCCGACCGGGGTGGTCACCCGCAACGTCTACTCCGGCCGCACGCACCAGGTCGACGGCTTCGACTCGGTGGTGCTCGCCTGCGGTGGCATCGGGGACGCCGGCCTGTACGAGAGCATCAAGGACGGCCCGGCTGCCGAGGGCGAGCGGGAGGTGCACATTCTCGGTGACGCCTACGCGCCGCGGCGCCTGGTGTTCGCCACCCGTCAGGCGTTCGCGCTCGCGAAGCTGATCTGACGGACACCACGACGGGGGTGCGGGCTTCGGGCCCGCACCCCCGTTTCGGTGTCCGTCGGCGATGAGCGGGAGGTTGCTGCGTCGAGCGGGAGGTTGT